>CAYQJY010000006.1:0-19789 GCA_964418005.1 uncultured Candidatus Peribacteria bacterium | reverse complement strand
AGATATTCACTTTCGCAGCCGACGCCCACACCGTTACTAGATGCCCAAGAATGGAAGAGGCAAGCAGGTTGATGTCATTCGTATGATCGCGGTGCCAAAACCCGACGTCGCCGAATTCTCGCCCGTTCATGACCAAGCTCTGGAAGAACAGAAAGAGAATGTATGCAGAGAACAATTGTGTTACGAATCGGTACTTGTCATCTTTCCACAGGAGGCACGAGACCCCGAAAAATATGAGATGGACTGATGAAGGAAGCGAGAGGGGGCCGTGAACGAGCAGGATCCATGCATCCTGTAGTGTCGCAAAAAAGAACGCATGCGATGCAATGACCGCGGCTGCATAGACCAGAAGAAAAAACGTCCACGGCCACTGCTTCAGAAGATGTACGCCCGATACCGCTTGTTGCTTCCGTGTAGGCCGCATACGCATTTTTATCGGGGCGCATCGTACCAGCTTCGCTATGCAGCTGCTATAGTCGGCGGGTTCCCCTCTTCCCTATGCCTACCATCTCCTCTCTCAAAGCACGCCAAATCCTGGATTCCCGTGGAAACCCCACGGTCGAAGTCGACTGTCACCTCAGTGATGGTTCCTTTGGTCGTGCTGCCGTCCCATCCGGTGCCTCCACCGGATCGCACGAAGCGTTGGAGCTTCGTGATGGTGATAAGAAGAACTACCTCGGAAAGTCTGTGCTGAGGGCTGTGGCCAACGTGAATGGAGTGATCGCCAAGGCGGTCGTCGGTATGGATAGCGGCGATCAACGTGCAGTGGACAAAATGATGCTCGAGCTCGACGGTACGCCGAACAAAGCGACCCTCGGTGCCAATGCAATCCTCGGTGTCTCGATGGCCGTCTCGCGCGCACGCGCGATCTCCGAGAAGAAGCCGCTCTGGCAATCGCTCGCGGATCACTTTGGTACGAACGATGCGACGCTCCTGCCGACACCCCTCATGAACGTCATCAACGGCGGCGCCCACGCGGACAGCGGCCTCTCCTTCCAAGAGTGCATGATCGTCCCAACGGGATTCTCGACGTTCGCCGATGCACTCCGGGCTGGCGCCGAAACATTCCACGCGCTGAAATCGATCCTCAAGGAAGGCGGCCACGTGACGGCCGTCGGTGACGAAGGCGGCTTCGCACCGCACCTCACGAATAGCGACGATGCGTTCGGAACGCTGACGAAAGCAATCGAGAAAGCTGGCTACACAGGCAAGATGAAGCTCGCGATCGATGCTGCAGCATCGGAATTCTACAAGGACGGCGCATACCACATCGATGGAAAGGTTCTGAGCTCGCAGGAACTCGTCGCCTACTACGAGGCACTCTGCGCGAAGTACCCCATCGTCTCAATCGAGGACAGTCACGCCGAAGACGACTGGGAGGGATTCCAGTCGATGGTGTCAAAGCTCGGTGGAAAGGTACAGATCGTCGGTGATGATCTGCTCGTGACGAACGTCGAACGCATCACAAAGGCCATCGACGCGAAGGCAGCGACGTCCGTGCTCATCAAGTTGAACCAGATTGGCTCGGTCTCCGAGACCGTCGACGCAATCCAGATGGCACAGAAGGCAGGATGGACCGCCATCTCCTCGCATCGCTCCGGCGAGACGGAGGACACGTTCATTGCGCACCTCGCTGTCGGGCTCCGCACGGGGCAGATCAAGACCGGTTCGCTCTCCCGCACCGACCGCATCTGCAAGTACAACGAACTCCTGCGCATCGAGGAAGAGTTGGGCTCGAACGCCAAGTACGTGAGCCCGTTCAAAGCGTAATGGTAGAGTGACGGCGTGAACGTCCAGCGCCTCTCCATTGCCCTCGCCCTCGTCGCATACATGATCGCGACGGTGGTCTATGGGCTGCACGCGTACGAATCGAACCCGCAGTATGACAATCAGGGTATGCGCTATGCGCAGGAGGGGGTGATTGCTGCGACAACCGGCACGCTCGGAACGTTCTTCCTTGAAGAACGAAAATACCCCCTCCTCTACGCACTCCCCTTTGCCGTGACGTTCGAAACAATGCTCGTTGTTCATGGCGGAGACCTCTCGGATGCCGACCTCTACCTCGCAAGCCGCATCATTTCGCTTCTCTTCGCACTCGGTACGTTCATCGTGCTCTGGCGCTTGGCGAAGCGCATGAAGCTCGGAACCGATCCCGTCTTACTCCTTGCAACAAGCCTCCTCTTCCTGCTCTTCACGAGTGCGATTCGTCCACACGTAACCGTCGCCTTCTGGACATTGCTCGCAGTACTCACTGCACTAAGAGCAAAAGAGAGAGCGGGTATATCCACTACCGCTCTGAGCTTCGCATGCGCTGCCGTAGCCTTCGCAACACTCCAAAGCGGCCTCTTTGCCTTCATCTTTCCGCTCTGGGTCGTCCTTGAGCGACCACTGTCACTCAAAGCCATTGGCCGATGTGTGCCCTGGCTCGGCTTCGCCCTCATGTTTGCCCTCATGATCGGCTACCCCTTCCTCCTCCGCCCACTCTTCGGGCTGCAGCGTGAGGGGGGCATCGACCTTGGGCACGACGTCGGCCTGCACTTCGCCCTCCTTCAGCCCCTCCGTATCGTATGGCAACTCCTCTGGAGCGAACCGATCCTGTTCATTACCGCTGCCTTCGGCCTCCGCATAGTTCGATCAGACGACACGCACCCACTCTTCCGCCCGATCCTCCTCTACGTTGCACTCTACTTGCTTACGTTCGGATTCCACACAATCTCTGCAGGGCGGTTCTTCCTTCCGATCTTCCCGATGCTTGCACTAGTCGGTGCACTGGCACTGCACAACACACCACGATGGGTACGCCCAACCGTCGCGGGGTTCGTCATCCTCATGTCGCTCCGGCTGACGTGGCTTGCTGCGCTACCTAACACCTATGCAGACATGGCGACATTCCTCGACTCGCGCCCTCCCTATACCGTTATCCTTGTACAACCGGACGAATTCTTCCCGCTTGATCGCAACAAGCTCGCAACGGAGCGCGAGCACGCTCCTCTCACGAACACGATCGTCCTCCCCGATTACAGCGACAAACCGCTACCACCAATGGCGAAGGCTTGGTCGATCTGCCATACCAGCCACGCATCGAATACGACAGACGAAATCGTCCTCCTGTGGAACGACACGCCCCTCGCACTGTGGCACCTCTTCGAAGCCCGCAGGCTCGGACCGAACATGAGGGCCTACTGCTCCCCGTGATCACGACAGGACGAGCGCGAACACTTTCAGCACTGCACCGCTGATCCCGTTCACCCACGCACCAAGGATCGAAACACCTATGAAGGATTCTGAGAGGAGTATGACGAGGAGGATCCATGGGCCATACTGCAAAAATTCTTCGTACTGCTCGCGGTACCTCCACGGGATGAAGAGTCGGAGGATGTTGCTTCCGTCGAGTGGCGGCACCGGAAGGAGATTGAACGCCATGAGTGCCAGATTGATCTGCAGCGAGACGATGACGAAGACGGAGAAAATCCGCCACGCTGCCGTTGAGGCGTCTAATCCAGCTGTGAAGAGGTTTGGGCCAAGATCGACCGAGAAGACAGTCGCGAGGAACGCAGCGATGAATGCGAGGATCAGGTTGCTCAGAGGACCGGCGAACGCGACGAGCGCAGAGTCGCGGACCGGATGACGGAAGTTGCGCGGATCCACAGGCACAGGCTTTGCCCACCCGAACCCGACGAGCAAGAAGAGGATCGCCCCAAGCGGATCTAGGTGGGCAAGTGGGTTGAGGGTCAGCCGCCCCATGCTCTCAGCGGTATCGTCGCCGAGGCGCTTCGCTGCAAATGCGTGGGCACACTCATGGACAGTGAGCGCGACTAAAATGGCCACGATCGTCACCGGAAGGGCTGAAAGATTTGGCATATCCCCAGTGTACACTCGTGCCGCGGGTCCATGTACCTCGCGCCCACCACTATTACTTTTTCTTTTCTGCCTTGAGACGTTCCAACTCAGCTTTTAACGCTGCATTCTCATCACGGAGTTTCTCTTCCTCAGACTTTGGTGCGTCTTTCAGGCCGTCGCGCTCTTCGATGCCTGGAGTCATGTTACCAGCCTCGATCTTCAGCGCCTCTTGAACGCATCGTTGGATCTGCCGATCGATGTCCGCTATCTGCTGAACTGGCTCCAGCTTTTCATTCCATGTAATGGGGATCGCCCGGAGATATGGTCCGCTTCCCACTCCCCCCTTTCTTTCTTTGTCGGCATTCTCAGGATCAAGACACTGAACAACGTAGCGGTCATTTTCATGAGAACTTCTGCCATCGAAATGCACAACAAAGAGACCTCCTTTAATTCCCATTGTTTTTGCGGCAACTTCAATTTTCTTGTTCAGTAACTCTGTTCGTTTTTCAGTTTGGAACGAATCTCGTGCTTCACGCAGATACGCATTGAATGAGGAGCGCAATTTCCGATCACTGGGGTATCCCCACTTTTCCCTAGGATCATGAAGATTATGTTCCAGATCCCACTCGTAGCTACCGACAGTGAAGTTGCCTTGTGTATTCGAAAACTTAAGAAGAGACGGCATGTTCGTTGGTGCAGCCCCTTTGTGTTCTCCTTCCCTTTTATCAAAAGCAGCAACATTTTCCTGGCTCCCCCAGCTAATATTCGGAGCGTACTTGTCGGGTAACCCTTCCTGCCTCGTCCATTCCTTCAGCAACTCATTTGCACGATCCAAATATGCCTGAAGTTTAATGGTATCGGGCGCAAATGGCACGTCGCTCAATTTCTGAACGTCAAACTTTGGCGTTTCAGGCGACTTCGGCTGCAATTGTTCTGGCATAGAGAAGTTGGTATTTGTTTAAGACTTCACCTCTATTATAGCTCAATAGGGCAAAATACTCAATCTAGCGAAAATGGCCATGGATGGCGGAGAGGGGGAGATTCGAACTCCCGAGACGTTTTCACGTCTACACGCTTTCCAAGCGTGCGCACTAGGCCACTATGCGACCTCTCCAGCGGGCGTAGAGTATAGGGTAGGGGTATGATCGGTCCATGGCCTTCCCTGCCAATATGTCGACGTCCCTCGAACGCTTGGCGCGAGAATTAGGTGTGCGGCCCGAAGACATCGAAGAGCAATTCGTTCGCGGCAGCGGCAAGGGCGGGCAGAAAGTGAACAAAACGAGTAGTGCCGTGATGCTCACGCACCTGCCGACGGGCATCACTGTTCGTGGCGACACACACCGATCGCAGGCGCTCAATCGGCGCGAAGCGTTCAAGCTGCTGCTCTTAAAAATCGAAGTCATCCGACGCGGGAACGAATCGAAGCTCATGCGCGCTGCTTTTAAGAGAAAGAAGCAGAAAGATCGACGCTCTCGACGGGCAAAGGAAAAAATACTGCAGGAAAAACATCACCACGCCGAAATCAAAGATCTCCGCAAACCGGTACTCTAAGTCAGGACTGTCGCTCGCCAAACCGCAATTCACGAATGATACGTGCCGGATTGCCCGCGGCGAGAACATTCGGAGGAATATCGTTCGTCACCAAGCTCTTCGCACCAATAACACTCCCCCTCCCGATCGTTACTCCTTTGAGGATCATGACATCGCAACCGAGCCACACGTCGTCTTCGATGTGCACTGGCTCCGCACCCTCTGTGGTAAATGTTGTTCGTGGAATTCGATCGACAGGGTGGCCGTCATGATCCGAGATTCTGCAGCCGGATGAAATGAGCACGCGTTTACCTATGGAAATCTCCTTGGCGGCGAATACCGCACACGATGCAAGATACGAATCGTCGCCGATAGACACAGACGCGCCCGGCATAGCCGAGAGGGCACAGCGCGGAAATGTTGCCCCCATAGGATACAGCTCTGGGATAGAGTTCATCATCACTCGTTCGCCTAGGTGCAACCCCCCTTTCATCTTCCACAACATCGGGAAGCCACAAATCTTACACGAACGAGGTACCTGCACGCCGAACAAGCGCATCCACAAACGACCAGACGCAAAGAGTAACCACTCACAGAGACGGCCGACGAACGAGAATGGTGCTGACAATCCCTTTAGTATACCTCAAAAAAGCCACCTGAACTATACAATCCTCAGGCCTTCTTTCCCGCCTGCAACCTCTTGGCGAGCGTGCGCAGGTAGCGTGCCGACACCTTGATCGTCTTGTACTCGCCCGTCGCGGCATCGAACACGCGCTTCTTCTGGATGTTCACCTTGTACGTCCTGCGCGTGTGCCGCATGGAGTGGCTTCGGGTGTTCCCGAAGGTGGTTCCTTTGCCGGTTTTGACGCACATGCGTGCCATGGGCCGGGAGATAGTAGACAGGTGCGAAGAGGCCGTCAATGTGAAAGAACGCACGAAAACGAAAGAATGGGAGACCAGAGACCAGGCACCAGAGAGCCAGGAAGCAGAAATCCGGTCTCTGGTCTCCGGTCTCTTCGCCTACTTTCTCTCCTCGTTTTTCATTGTTATTCGCGTTACTCTAGCGCTTGATGAAGATCTCCCTCGAATGGCTCGGCGAGTTCGTGGCGTGGAAAACGAACCCTTCGACGGGCTCAGGGCTACAGGCGATCGCCGATCGGCTGACCCTCAGCACCGCCGAGGTGGAGGAGGTCATTCGAGACGGTGCATTCCTGGAGCATTGCTGTGTCGGTGAAATTCTCTCGCTCAATCGTCACCCGAATGCCGATAAGCTCTCGCTTGCGACGGTGAAGACGGACAAGGGCGAAAAGAAAGTCGTGTGCGGCGGAACGAACCTCAAGGTCGGGATGAAAGTCGCCTTCGCGCACGTCGGAGCGACGGTGAAGTGGCACGGTGGTGAGGTGATGACGCTCGCACCGGTGAAAATCCGCGGCGAGGAGAGCCACGGCATGATCTGCGCCGCAGAAGAACTCGGGATCGGATCGCGTTTTCCCGCGAAACCGGAGGATGGTGAGCGCGCGATCGTCGATCTCGGAAGCATGAAGACAGGACTCTCGTTGAAAGAAGCTCTCGGCGCCGGCGGCGTCACGCTCGACATCAATAACACGGCGATCACGACGCGTCCGGACCTGTGGTCACACGTCGGCTTTGCGCGCGAGTGCGTTGCCCTTGGACTCGGTACGATGAAAGCCGCTCCCAAACGCCCAGCCGTGAAGTTCACGAAGGACCCAATCCCTTTCAAGAGTGTCGTCGATAGCAAACCGCTCGTGCCCCGCTACCAAGCGTGCATTCTCGAAATTGATGGACCGGGTGTAACGCCCGAGTGGATGAAGAAGCGCCTCGAAGCGACAGGCTGGCAGAGCATCAACCTGCCCGTCGACATCACGAATTACGTCGCAATGGAACTCGGCATGCCCCTTCACGCGTTCGATGCCGATAGCATCAAGGGCACCGTGCACTTCCGCACCGCAAAGCAGGGCGAAACAATCGTCACGCTCGATAAACAAGAGCGCAGTCTCCCGGAAGGCAGCCTTGTCCTCAGCGACGACAACGGCGTGTTCGACCTTATGGGCATAATGGGCGGACTTCGAAGTTCTACCACGGAGAAGACACGCCGTATCTACCTGCACGCTGCGGTCGTCGACCCGATCACGATTCGCAAGACGATTCAGGCGATGGACCTGCGCACACACGCAGCGACGGTGTACGAGAAAGGTATCCCGCCAGTCGCTGCTGAGCTTGGTCTGCGCCGCGCGATCGAGCTCTTCCTCGAACTCGTGCCTGGTGCGAGAGTCGCCTCGAAACTCGAAGACTGGGGTGACGATGGAAAGGCGCCGACGATCAAACTTCCACTCGATCGCGTATCATCAGTCCTCGGTGTCGACATTCCGACGAAGGACGTCGTCAGCATTCTTGAGTCGCTCGGATGCACGGTAAAGAAGCCAGGGAAGGGAGGAGCTGCTCTCCTCACCGTCACGCCACCACTCTGGAGACTAAGGGACCTTCAGGGTCCGCACGATCTTATCGAAGAAATCGCGCGTATTCGCGGCTTCGAAACGATTCCGGAAGTGCGTCCGCACGGCCTTCTCCAGCCGATCCAGCGCGAGAGTATTGAGCAACGAGTCAGCGGCATTCTCGCTGCAAACGGCTTCAAGCACATCCTTCCCCTCTCGCTCGTCGGACCACCGCTCCTGCGCGCAGCAGGGTTCGATCCGTCGAAAGCCATCGCGATCGCAAACCCCCTCGTCGAAGAACTCTCTCTCATGCAGCCTTCAACGCTACCGCAGCTCTTCGACCACGCCCGCCGCAACCACCTGCTCGCAGAAGGCTCGCTCTGCACCTTCCACTGCTCGCACGTGTTCACCAAAGGCACTCCCGAACACTCCGAGTGCGGCATCTTTGTCCTCGCTGATGCCTCCCCCCTCGTGAACGATCCATTCCTCTCGGTCATCGAACAGATCTCGCATGCCCTCAAAGCTCTTGGCTTTGCAGCAGAGGTCACGCGCGACGCTTCTTCTTCGACCCCGGCCCATCCGGGACGAAGCGCCGTCCTTTCAATCGGCGGGAAACCCGTCGCGAAGGCATTCGACGTCATCCCATCCGTCCTCGCCAACTTCGATCTCCCTCGCCGCGCATCCGCCGGAACGATCGATCTCACAGCCGTCGCAGCACTTACTGGGTCCGTTACGAAATCGAAAGCGCTCCCGGCCCACCCGGCGATCACCTACGACATCACGGTCACACGCGCCCACAAAGATTCCATCGGCCCACTCCTCGCAAAACTAAAGACAGCGTCCTCACTCCTCGAAAATGTCGTTGTGCACGACCTCTACGACGGGAAGGGCATGCCGAACGGCTCGTACAATGTGACGATGCGCTTCACGTACCGTGCACCCGATAGGACATTGACGGACGATGAAGCGAAGAAGGAACATGAGAAAGTGACCCACCTCCTATGACCATCGTCACCCGCACGGGCGATAAAGGAACGACTGGTTTAGTCGGCGGGAAGCGCGTCTCGAAGACAGACCACCGCATCGCCGCGGTGGGAGACGTCGACGAATTGAACGCGCTCCTCGGTGTCGTTCGCTGTGAGTCGATTCCGAAGGATGTGGAAGTGGCACTCGAAACAATTCAACACCGTCTCTTCACGCTCGGTGCGGACATCGCAAGCCCGCTTGGAACAAAAGCACATACCGAACGCATTCAACCTTCGCACATCCTCGTGCTCGACGCATGGATCGGCCGGATGGAACCGAAGCTCCCCGCACTCACACACTTCATCTTACCGAGCGGTAACTCCGCCGGTGCACACCTCCACCATGCACGTGCCATCTGCCGACGCGCGGAACGCAGCGTCGTTGCGCTCTCGCTTGTGGAGGAAGTAAACCCCGAAGTCCTCGTCTTCTTGAACCGCCTCAGCGATCTGCTCTTCGTTGCAGCCCGCACGGCCAACGCAGCCTCAGGCGTGCCCGAAGAGACCGTACGGTATGAGTGAGTATGATGTATGTGGTATTAGGTATGTAGCCATACAACATACCCTGTACGACATACTTGACGCGCTTGAAGCGCGTCGATAGGCTCTCCCGGCAATGCTCGGAAAGCTCAAATGGCGCCGCCGGCTCAGGAAACACGGATTCTTGTCCCGCAAGGGCACGATGAAGGGTCGTCAGGTGGTCGCTCGCCGTCGTGCCCAAGGACGTAAGAGGATCACTGTTCAGAAGAAAACAAAGTAAAACGGCCTGTCCGCCGAAGCCTTGGCGTAGGCGGATGCAGAAGAAAACGAAGTAAAAGAATAATGGGCAACGCCTCTGGGCCGCTGTAGTATTTCGCCGTGCTGCACTTCCTGCACAAACTCTCGGCCATCCTCTTCACGCTCCTCGGTATCGCGCTGTTCGCCGCCGAGGTCGTGTGGAAGCAGGGGCAGTGGATGCCCTGGAGCCAAGTCGCACTCACGACGATCCCCACTCCCCTTATTGCAATAGGACTTCTGTATGGCTGCCTCAGTATCGTCCTCAGCGCGAAAGAAGGACGTGGTCGACCTGTCATCGGCGCGATCGTTGGCATCGTGTGCATCGCGCTCTTCGCAGCCTTCGCCCTGCTGCGACTCTGGCCCCTCCAATAACCAAACCATGTTCACGCTCGATACACTCAAATCCGGCCTCCGCGTTCTCACGGCCCCCGTCGAAGGAACGGAGTCCGTCACAGTCCTCGTCTTCTGCGGTGCAGGCTCTCGATACGAGACGAAGAGCGAGCGCGGCATCAGTCACTTCCTCGAACACATGTTCTTCAAGGGCGGAAAGAAATACGTGAACACGCAGCAAGTGAGCGCAGCCATCGAGGGCGTCGGTGGCGATTTCAACGCATTTACCGGAAAGGAGTATGCGGGCTACTACGTGAAAGTCGCGCATGGACAGACCGAACTCGCCTGCGATGTGCTCTCGGACATGCTCCTCCACGCGAGCTTCCCGACCGAAGAAATCAATAAGGAACGTGGCGTCATCATCGAGGAGAAGCGCATGTACGAAGACACGCCGATGTACCGTGCGGGATGGGACTTTGAAGAAATGCTCCTCGGCGATTGTCCGCTCGGGTGGGACACGATCGGCACCGAAGAGGTCATCAACAGCGTGACGCAGGAAGACTTCGCCCGGCACAAGCGCGAGCTTTATACGCCGGATAACACGGTTATAACCTTCGCTGGGCACATCACGCGCGATCAAGCGCTCTCGCTCACGGGAAAATTCTTCGACGGTCTGACGGGAAAGAAGGCGAAGACCTTCGTTCCCTTCACGACGTTCAGCGACAGGAAAGTCTGGCTTCGCCAGAAGGAAACAGAGCAGGCACACCTCGTCCTCGGGCTCCCGGGCGTATCATCGCTGCATCCCGATCACTACGCACAGAAGCTCCTCGGCATCATCCTCGGCGGTAACATGAGCTCACGCATGTTCCTCCGCATCCGCGAAGCGCGTGGCATGTGTTACTACATTTCAACCGACGTCGACCACTACTTGGACACGGGCATTCTCTCGACGCGCGCCGGCATCGATCAGTCGCGCCTCCCGGAAGCGGTGAAGTACATCCGTCACGAGTACGAGCTCTGCGCGAAGGACGGCGTAGAACAAGAGGAGCTCCATCGCGCGAAGGAGTACGTGAAGGGGCGTATTACCCTCGCACTCGAAGACAGCGAAGAGCGCGCGAACTTCCTCGGGAAGCAAGCACTCCTCTATCCTCAGACCCGCGATCTGCAGACGTACATCGGGATGATCGATGCGGTGACGAAAGAGCATGTCGACGGCGTGGCTGCGAAACTCCTCAAGCCGGAAGAGTTGCGGTTGGTCGTGCTTGGGAAAGGCGGAGATGAAGCGGCCATGATGAAGCTGTTGGGGTAGTGCCATGGTGAGTTCGTCGAACCACGACGTATTTCTTGCATCCGAACGCCTTACAGTCGACAATAGGAGCATGATGCAACGCCTCATTTCAGCAACGCTCGCCCTCAGTCTCTTTGCTTCGAATGCTCCCCTTGCCATCGCTGAGGACACTTCGACGATCTCGATCGACGCTCCGACGGAGTTGCCATGCGAAGGGACGAGCGGTAAGAACCGCGCTCGATGTATCACTGACGCATTGAAGGCATGGAAGGAATTGGAGCACGACTATGACGAGGCAGAGGACGAGCGCGTGAAAGCATGGAAGGATGAACACGCAGGCATGGGCGTCGGTTCCGATTATCAGAAGCTCCTCCGCGAGTTTTTAAACCAGGTACACAAGGATCGGAAGGAATTCCGGAAGCAGCTTCAGGCATTCCGGAAGGAGTTCTTCGATGAACAGAAGGCAAAACTCAACGAAGGCAGCAGGAAAACAACGGAAAAGGATAAAAACCTCGAGAAGTCGAAGCTTGAAGCTGCGAAGAAAGTCTGCGGCGTGCCGGACGATGATGGCCTCTACCGCACCTGCATACGCCAACAGCTCCGCGGGATCCCTTCCAGCGTCACAAAACGCTCCCGTTCGAGCAACGCTCTGATTGGCAAATAATCCGGCTTCGCCCATCTACGCTCTTTAGAGCTTCGCCGG
The DNA here is from genome assembly GCA_964418005.1 of uncultured Candidatus Peribacteria bacterium. GTDB lineage: Bacteria > Patescibacteriota > Gracilibacteria > Peribacterales > Peribacteraceae > DALYDP01. The sequence goes on along the minus strand of CAYQJY010000006.1, from coordinate 7,846 downwards.
GACTACGCCGGGACTGGCTTGCGCTCAAGGCCCCTTTTCAGCAGAATACCGCCCGCCTACGTCCGCTTCACTTACTTCGGCGGGCAGGCCACATCTTCTCTATGGAAAGAACCCTCATTCTCCTGAAACCCGACGCTGTCCGAGGAAAGTTCTGCGGTAAGGTCATCGCGCGCTTCGAAGAGGCGGGCTTCACGATCCGCGCATGCAAGATGATCCACCTCACGCCGGAGATTCTCCGCGATCACTACGCACACATCGCAGCAAAACCGTTCTACCCGGAAGTTGAAACATTCATGCGCAGCGCACCGGTCATCGCCCTCGTACTCGAAGGCGACGGGATCATCGCGACGATGCGCGATATGCTCGGCGTCACCGACAGCAAACTCGCCGCCCCCGGCACGATCCGCGCGGAGCTCGGAAGTAAAGCGGAGAACAGCAAGATGATTAACGTCGCACACGCGTCGGATAGTCCAGAAGCAGCTGAGGCCGAAATAAAGAGGTTTTTCAGGACTGAAGAAGTGCTGAGCTACTGAACAGAGGTCGATGTGGACAGGAACGCTATCGCCTGCTTGCGTATTTCGTACGAAAAATTCTCTGCGCTGTATGGCCTGCCAGATGTACCACTTATGCCGATAACATCGATGCTTTCGGCTATCGACGCATAGGAAACATTATTGAGTGAGTCATAGAAAGCATGTTCGAGGTAATACCCGTCATTATCCCGTACATTGCGATAGCTCTCCAGAAGATGCTTTTTGTAGAACCCGACGTTCATTTTGTAGAATTGCGTCCAGAGCGCCTTGCTTGTATCCGCGTTCGCAGAGCGCATCAATACATTTACGCTTATCCAATGCCGCACCCGGGACAGTGGATTTCTTCGAAGCTGATTATCCATTGTAGAAAAAGCCACTGACTCCACTACGAGAGAAGAGCATATACTCTGAAAATTCCTCACATACGTCCTCCCTGTCACTTTAAAAAAGTTCGTGTTCTCCGAAAGGTGCACACTGTGCTCTATCGCATACCTCATGACCTGACCTTCGCCGTACCCCTTCCCGTACGCCATCACGTCGTCGCTTTCTTTAAATCGAAGGACTTCGATTGTTTTTCCGAGTTTTCTTGCATACGAAACAATTGGAGAGAAATCGAACGAAGCCATTGTGCCATCGCAGAGCACGATTATTCCAATACTAGGTTCGCGCAGCCATGCAAGGAGAGAGCACAGCGTCTGGAATAAACGAATGTCGTGATTTTGAACCTTCAAAAAGAGAAGTTGGGGCGTTTCAATCGCCGACGTCATCACTAAAGTCTCCAGCTGTGGTGGCGCGTTATGCATTGATGAATTTGTACCATTTTTTAACAACACCCGCACGCTCCCCCACATCCGCAGCCCTTCTTTTTTGTTGTATCTCCTGGGAGATCCAGTTTAAAGCGCCCATCACGTCGATCAATCGTTGCACCTCCTAATCGCGTCAGCGTCAGCTGCGACGCCGCAAGCTTCAGTGCCGGCACCGATGAATGACCGAACAGCACATGATCGCTCGCGACGTCGGGAAGCACATCAAGACAGAACCCTCCCGCGCCTGCCCGGCGTAGTCCATCAGACGAAGTCGGGTCATCCAAACCCACGACCAAGATGTGATCTGTCTGCTCTTCCTTCTTGAGAATGTCGAACAATGCAATCGCAGCAGCTTCCGTTACTTCGATCGTCTTCGGGCGTTCGGGCTGCTTCTTGAAAAGCTCATTGAGATCGGTCACCAAATCATCCAGCTTTGACTCTGTAAATCCATGACTCAGGCATCCCTCTTCGAGTGTTTCAAATTCGCTGCCGGCGCACCCAACGCAGTGTAAGCCGTACTCGGCAAGGAGTGGCTCTGCGTGTGGCAAAAGTGCAAGAATGTCATGTACGCGCATTGCGCGAGTGATGGGCTGTGCCATACCCTTATTCTACAGTCTGATGCTTCGCCCAACTCGCGTTTTTGTCGGCTTCTTGGTCCCCGTCCTCTTCCTACTCTTAGGGTGGCAGTTGGGCGTACGCCACACGACCATCCGTTACAACGAGGCGCAGCATCGCTTGGAGGAAATGCTCATCGGCAAGTCACAGAGCGGCGCGACGATCACGGATCCGAAAGAGGAGGTGAATATCGAACTGTTCTGGGCCACGTGGCGCCTCCTGCTTGCGCACTACCTACGCCCGGAAGAATTGAATGTTCAAAAGATGGTCGATGGCGCGGTTGCTGGAATGGTCGATGGCGTCGGTGACCCCTACACGTTGTATATGACTCCGACGGAGAGCGACGAATTCGTCAATGGTCTCGACGGTAATCTCGAGGGCATTGGCGCGGAGCTTTCGGCGGAGAACGGCATCGTCAAAGTCGTGCGCACCATTGAAAGCTCTCCGGCGCAGAACGCTGGCATCCACAAAGGCGATATCATCACGCGCGTCGGCGACGAAGACGTTGCCGGCCTTCCCTTGCCCGACGTCATCGATCTCATCCGCGGACCGAAGGGAACTTCCGTCACACTCAACATCATGCGCGCGGAAAAGAAGGAAACGTTCATAATCGTTCGCGACCAAATTCACGTTCCAAGCGCCGTTTACGAAGAAAAAGCCGGAACGGGAGGTACCGTCGCCATCCTGAGACTCTCGCAATTCGGTACGGAAACGATCGCCGAAGCCCGTTCCTTGCTCTCGAAAATGGATACGTCGAAAGTGAGCGGTCTCATCATCGATCTGCGATTCAACGGAGGCGGATACCTGGATGGAGCGATCGACCTCGTGTCGATGTTCCAGAAAGAAGGCAAGGTTGTGACAGTCGCTGGACGTTCGCAACGCCAAGATCACGTCGTGACGGGGAATACAGTCTTTCCCAATCTTCCGCTCGCAGTGCTCATCAACGGCGGTAGCGCATCGGCATCTGAAATCACTGCAGGCGCGCTGCAGGACCATGGCCGCGCAGTCATCGTTGGTACGCAGAGTTTTGGGAAAGGAACCGTGCAAGAAGTCATTGATCTCCCGGGTGGTTCGAGCTTGCGCGTGACCACAGCCACATGGCTAACACCGAACGGCACAGACCTAGGGAAACACGGCGTCACGCCGGACATCGTTATCGATCCAAGTGACGACCAAGAGGCGAACCACGATCCGCAGCTGGATGCCGCAATAAATGCAGTATTGAGTATGTAGTATTTTGTATGTAGTAGAGAAAAAGAGCTACATCCCTATTTTTTCTACATACTTCATACTCAATACGACATACTAGTACCATGCTCCGCCTTCCCGCTTCGCTCGAGCGTCGGCTGCAGGAACTGTTCCCGCGGGCCCGCGACAGGGAGGCCTTCATCGTGAACGCGGTCGAAGCTGCACTAGAATCGCAACCACAGAGCGACCTCCCGGAGCAGGTCGGCGGCACCTTGCACCTTTTCACGGACGGCGGCTCGCGTGGGAACCCCGGGCACGCAGCAATCGGATGCATTCTCGAAGATCCCATCAGCGGCACGGTGGTCAAAGAACACTATGAGCGAATAGGAGAACAGACGAACAACATCGCCGAATACTTCGCGCTCATCCGCGGACTCGAATTGGCGCAGAGCTACCAACCAAATCGCCTCATCGCGCATCTCGACAGCGAACTTGTCGTAAAACAGGTAAACGGCGACTACAAAGTGAAGATGCCTACGCTCCAACCACTCGTGCAGAAGGTGCAGGAGCTCGCGTCGGAACTTCCCGACGTCGTGTTCACGTATATCCCCCGCGAAGACAATTACCGAGCCGACGCTCTCGTGAACCGCGCACTCGATGAACTACCAAACCCCACCCCTCCAGCCCCTCGCACACCACCTCCAACCGCTTCAAGAGACCTACCTGGCGATACGTATCGCCGCGCGCAGAGCCAGGGAACATTGTGGTAAACGCGTGTCATGGTTCCCTTCGTCTGCGCTCAGGGCAGGCTTTCCGCTCACCATGACAGCGCTTTGTTATTCTTGCTTCTTAATTCATACTTCACGTCGTGCGCGCTCTTTGCGGCATCGTCGGCCTCCTCGGTCTCCTCGGCATCCCGTTCGCAGTGTCTGCCGCTTCGCCGGATCTCCTCTATCGCCATAAACACTTCCTGTTCACGGTGCCGGCGTCGGAAATCAAAACGTGGACGCGTGATGAAACAGCGTGGACGTATGCGGGCATGATCGTCACGCCGCCGCAGCACCTCCTTGCCGATGGTGACGTTCCTCCACTCCCTCCAGAGGGGTTTGAAAGAATCACAAAGCGCGGATATTCGCTCGATGCCATCCGCGAGACGCTCCGTGCACGTATCAGTGATAGGTTTGACCGTGAACCTGGCAGGGTCGTCATCGACAAAACGGCATCGGGGTCGATTACCTTCGATGGCGTTGGTCTTCCTGGGCGTCATGTGGACCTCGATATACTGGCCGCACTCACAGTGGAGGCATTGAATCGCGGCGTGTACGACATCGATATGCCCGTCGAAGATCTCCCTGCTTCCGTCCGCGTCGACTCCAAAGCATTGCGCGATCTTGGCATCGCGGAAGTCGTTACGGTCGGCGAATCGAACTACGCGGGATCCCCCGTGAATCGTCGTCACAACATTGCAACGGGCCTCGCAAAGTTCAACGGACATCTCATTGAGCAGAACACCGTCTTCTCGTTCGGCCAGGCTCTTGGTCCGGTGAACGCCTCGACCGGCTACCGCAAAGAGTTGGTCATCAAAGGAGACAAGACCGAACCGGACTACGGCGGCGGCCTTTGCCAGGTGAGCTCCACCGCCTATCGCGGCGCATGGGAGTACGGCTTCCCGATCAAGCAGCGCATCAACCACAGCTACGCCGTCAGCTACTACGGCCCACAAGGAACAGACGCCACGGTGTATCCGCCGAACCCCGATATGAAATTCCTGAATGACAGCCCTGGGGCACTGCTCATGCAAACCCACCAAGACGAGGACGATCACGCGTACTTCATCTACTACGGCACGAAAGACACTCGCGTCAGCGGTGTGTACGGACCGTTCATCTGGGGGCGAACTGCGCCTCCGCCCGATCGCACGATTCTCACGACGGAACTGCCCGTCGGGGAAAAGCGCAAAGTCGGTGACCGTCACCCGGGCATGACTGCCGCATGGGTGCGCTACACCACGCTCCCCGATGGAAAGCAGCTGGAAGAAACCACGGTCTCGATCTATCAAGCACGTCCGCTCTTCTACGAAGTGGGCGGCGATCCGCTGGAATTCGCACCGACAGATATCGATACGCCGGAACCACCGCGGGATTTCTAGTGTCATGGTTCGTGGCTCACTGACGCTCGCACCTCACCATGACAAAGATACGCAGGGAAAGTGACTGCGGCGTGTCATGGTGAGGTGTTTTTACCGCGGTAAAAACCACGAACCATCACGCCGCTAACGTCGCATACACCGCCGCACTTTTCAGGTCACGACGCGCGTGTTGTTCACGGAGGTCTTCCACGAAGCGATGTATCGCGCTTGATTCTTCTGCAGCTTCACATAAGTCTCCGAAATCGCCAGTCGTCGTGCAGAGGCGAACGAACGAACGTTCGACATCGTTGAGAAGCGTGAAACGCCGATCATCCCCGACAGCAGGAAGGAGCCCAAGCACATGGAAGAGGCGTAATTGGAACGGCAATAAAGACCGTGCCGGCTCCGCAGCGCATGCGTGGAGAAACTGAAAGCACAAATCGAATGCTTGTGGGAGGGGTTCGTCGTCTTCTGTGAGAAGCAGGAGCAATTCAATCCCTTGTTGCGCCGCCGCAAACGCCATTGGGTTCGCCAACGCGGCGATTTCGCCGTTGAGCTTTGCTGCGACGATCGTGCCGTACTCGTTTTCTTCACGTAGATCGATCGTCACACGCCTCCCGGGGAGGAGGAGTGCTCCCATGCGGCTACCGAGCTTGCGCACGGCCCGCGCACGCGCCGCGATGCGCCCACGCTCGCGAGTCAGAACGATGCACAAACGATCGGCTTCACCGACGTCGTAGGTCCGAAGCACGATGCCGTCGAGCGTGCACTGTCCACGCATGTCACATGCGGAACGTGGAGCCCGCACGACCAACAACCCACGCAAGCAGAAGGGCAATCAAAGCCTCGAGCCCGAGGATGAACGGAGCGACAGGGAGGAATTCCCCTGCAGAGTGAGCAAGCCAGCTACCAACGGCCGCGGACGGCGCCGAGAGCGAGAGCCCTGCAACGACGACTCCGGCCAAGAGTCCTGCGACGATGAGACATCCGATCAGTGCGACCGCACCGGCGGTTACTCCGGGTAAAGCGAGAATGCCGAACGTGGCTCCTGCAAGCGCTTCGCGACGAGCGGCGGGCTTGCGAGCAGCTGCGAGACGAACAAGAAGCCCAAGTGCGAGAAAGAGCGCTGTAATAGCATCAAGAATCAGAAGAATGTTCGCACCGGTGCGAGCAGTTTGAATGGCGCCGATCAATTCCCGTGACACCGATTCGCGTGCGGCAATTTCTGCGAGAGCAGCGGGGTCGATACCGTTACGCCCCTCTCCTTGGACGAACACCCGCACGTCGTCGTACGCACGAGCAGTGCGCGGTACGACAATGAGTACATCGGGGAACGGATTATCGAGACTGTACCGCTCGAGGAACTGCTGCAACGACGGGTCACGCGACCGCTCATCAGCTAGAACTTGTTCGTTCGGGACATACACGACGTCGCGAACCGATGGCAGCGCACTCAATGCCGCATAGAGCTCCTGCGTACGTTGATCGAGCGTCGAGGGTAAGATATCGAGACGGATCGTTCCCTTTTCCAGGGCCGCAGCCATCGTCATGCGTGCTCCTGCGAGCGTGATAAGTAATATTTGTACCGAGAGCAGTGCGGCAATGACGCCGACGGCACTCAAACGCCACCCCTTCGTACCGAGAAGAAACGTCCACCCTCGCCCGATGCTACGACCGACCGCGATAAACCGCGCATGATCCATGGCTGCCAGTATACACCGGACGCGTTAGGCAATTCGCGCGCTATGCTCCAACCGACCCACCATGTCCACGCACTCCTTCGCACGGGCATTCTGCGGATCCAACTCCAACGCACGCTGAAAGAGGAGCCTGGCCTTGGCAGCGTTCTTCATTTCAAGATGTGCTACACCGAGGTCACAGAGCGTCAGTGGGTTGTCGTTGTCCAAGTTGAGGGACCGCTCGAGCGTCACGACGCCTTCCGGCCTTAGCCCGCTTCGGAGAAGCGCCCAGCCAAGACAGCGAAGGATTTCGGGATTGTTACTCTTCAGTTTATTCGCGAGGCGCAATTCTATGAGCGACTCTTCCCACCGACCCTCCTGCGAACGCAAAAAACCGATAATGTAGTGACCCATGTAGCTGCCTTGGTCGAGCACGATTGCCCGTTCGGCCGCCGCTTCAGCACGCCCCATATGGTCCAACGACAATTCATTATCAGCTAATTCCTCCAATGCCGGTACGTTCGCCGGATCGTCGGTCAAAAGCTCCTCGAGGAGGACAATCGCCTCTTCGTGTTTTCCCTGGAGTTTCAGCTGTTCTGCCCTTTCCAAGGCATCTAACGTGTCATCGGAGAGATCATCGGAATACATAGTTCGCTATTGTAGAAGAGTGGCCGTGGCGATCAAAGGAATGGGCGACTTTCTTGTGGGAAGATTACGCAACGATGAAGAACGATACTGTCCGCAGGATCGCATAGGCACCAAGCACAATGACCATCGCCACGATCGACCCAATCATGATGTCCTTTCCTTTGTTCTTCCATTCTTCATGCGCTCCCGATGCCGTGAGAAGCAGTGCGCCATAAATGAAGCACGCTACGGAGACGAATCCGATCGATG
>CAYQJY010000005.1:0-21424 GCA_964418005.1 uncultured Candidatus Peribacteria bacterium | reverse complement strand
ACCTCTCCGGTTCTACCCTCCGCATTGGCGCTGGTGGCGCCGATATCCACGGACAACTCTCCGTGACGGGCGCGATCCTGACGGATAGCAACCTGACGCTCAATGCCGACACTGATTCGAACAACGTCACTCTTACCTTCGGAAGTGACACGGTAAGCGAAACCCTCACGTGGCTCAACAGTGCCGATAGGTTCCAATTCTCAGATGACGTGAGCGTCGTCGGGTACCTTTCCGGTTCGTCCCTCACGGTCGATGGCAATGCCAACGTCCGTGGTTCCCTCTCCGCTTCGGGTACGATCCGCACGGATGGCAACCTCTCCGGTTCTACCCTTACGGTTGACGGTAACCTCACGTTGCACGGCGTGACGTACAATGCTCCGACTGCACAAGGCGGCTCGAACACGTTCCTCCGCAATGATGGTGCAGGAAATCTTACATGGACCACGACTTCGGTTGGCAACGGTTCGGGTCTCATCATGTCGCTCCATCCGGAGTATCCCGGTGCGATCTACTTCTCGTCCGGTTCTTCCTACGTTGGTCAACTCGTCGGCTCGGGCGGCACGAGCGCGCTCGACAATTCCTACGTCTGGACGACGTCGCGCCTCACGCTGCAGGATTATTGGATCTCCGTTCGCTTCCGCGTCCCGGACAACTTCAGTTCGTGGGACGTCGTCAAGCCGATTGAACTCCGCTACAAGACGGGCAATGCCGAAGCGAGCGATAACCACGTCACGGTTCGCTTGAAAGACACGACAGGTGCGGATGTTGCCCTCACTGGTGGTGGAGCACTCAATAATGCCGCGTGGACCACGGCCAACATCACCGGCCCACAAGCTGCCGGCACATGGACGCCGAAGGGCTACGGTACGCTCTACATCAAGATGGCGGCCTCGGGCAGTACGCTCGGGCGCAATGCCGCAGTCGGGTTCGTGAACCTGAATATTGAGACAACCACGCCGTGATGACGGCTGAGCATAGAGTACAAGACGGCCTCCGCATGGGGGCCGTTTTCGTTAGCCTTCGTCAGACATTGTTCGTGGCTTTCCTGTCATCCTTCGTGGCTCGCTATCACTCGCACCTCAGGATGACAAACAGCGCTTATTGAGCGGCATTCGTTGTCATGGTGAGGTGCGAACGGCCGTAGCCGTGAGCCACGAACCATGACCTAGCGAGGTCTCCCTCCCCTGCGGCGCCAATCTTTCCAATGTTTGTCGATCTCCATTGATCAATGCTTTTTTCTTCGCCCTGCTCCATCGTTTGATTCTCTTCTCCCATGCGATCGCATCTAATACGTAGGTGAAAGATGCTGAGTAGACGAGTTCCACCGGTAATCGTTTATAGGTATAACTCCCCTCCCTGAAACCAGTCTGATGCTCTTCCAGCCGCATAATCAGATTATTCGTTACGCCGATGTAGAAGCTGTCGTCGCAACAACGAAGCATGTACACCCAGTATTTGTGCATTCATTCAGCGTCGCGCAACTTTTCTTTTTTGAGCACTGGTGAGATGAGCATCCATTCAACAATGAATGAACAAAGCTGCATTTTCTGTTCTCTGAGTACATAGAACCGATGTCTGTCATGGTGAGGTGCAAGCGGAGTGCTGCGTGCCGCGAGCCACGAACCAGACAGTGTGTTCCCCCGGGCCGTTTTCGTGTCAATTCAGGCGTTCCAACACTTCGGCGTGTACCATTCTTGCGATCTCGGCGATGATTGCCTCATTCTCTGCCATATTGTAGCTGCGTGTCATGATGCAGATGAGGTACGGATGCTGCGGTTCGTACACGATGCCGCAGTCGTGGAGTTGTTGCGAGCCGTCGGGCGCGATGCGCACGCCGAACTTGTGCGCCACTTTTGTCCCAGGAGGCAGTCCGGCGACGAGCCCCCTTTGGAATACCACGTGTGTTAGAGTCTCGAGGGCTTTCTGGGACATCTCCTTCGAGAGGTAGGTGCTGTTATAGAGGATACGGAAAATCGACGCGTATGTTTTGACAGTGAGGCGGTACTCAAGATCATTTTCCACTCCAAGAAGCCCGATGTCCTTGTATGTTTCGATGAGCAAGTCGCGGTCCGGTTCTATTGCCGTGAGCCACGTGCGGATGAGATCCTTCGACGCATTGTCCGAGTAGACGATCATTTTATGGAGGAGCTCCTCCCCGCTGTAGGACTGACCTGGCACGATCGTCATTCCTAGGGGCACATTTGGCTCGCTCTGAATGTTGCCCTCGAGCGATACCTTCTGCTCCAGCAAATCCGTGTGCGTTTCCGCAGCTTTGAGGAATGCAATCATCATGGGGACTTTCAGGAGACTTGCGGCAGAGAACGTTTCATCTTCGTCAACGCCGAACCACGGGCCGTTTTCGAGGTCGCGGAAGTAGACGGACACGTGCTCAACACGGCCGAGATCGATCTGCTTGTGCACCCACACTTCCAGCTCATCCTCGAATTCTTCGAACTCCATCTTGAATGCCGGTGTTTCAGTGCAATGGAAAAGCGGGTTGATCAAGTTGTACTGCGACGGATCGCATGTCGTTGCCAGTAGATGCCCAGCGAGATCCCCTCCGCGCCAGAGCAGTGTATCGGTTGCCGCAACAACGATGATGGCAGCGATCGCAATGGCGATATTGCGCTTGGATAGAAATTTCCAATCTGTAGACCGCATGGTCCCCATCATCATCCCCTTCCGCACTTCAGGTCAAGCATGCATGACGATCAAAAGGCTTGCATCGCTCGTTCCATTTCCTCCCGTGAGAGCGACGGGTCCCATTGGAAATCGAATGCAGCAGTGCGGGAACCCGTGCGGTACAGGTTGATTGCCATAAGCCTTCGGACCGCAGGTAGCTCCATGCGCTTCGAAAAATGCTTTTCAAGGAGTTTCAAGCTTTCGTTGTAGTTCCCCTGCTTCGTACGCACTGTCGCGAGTAGGAGCACCGATGCGAGTTCGGGTCGCAATTCCACGGCACGCTGTGCGGCCATTGCCGCCACGTCGATATCCCCTTGCTCCAGGGCGACGGCGGCGATCATGGCGAGGACTGGCGGGTGCTCAGGATAGATGTCTATGGCCTTCGACAGATTCGAGACCGCGAGCGCAGTTTCACCGCGAATGAGATGGTATTCCGCAAGTGTCCGGTATCCCTGGATGCTCCTGGGTGCCGTGCGGATCATGTCCGTGCCGAGCGTTCCAAGGTTGTTCCAAATAGAACTGCGCTGCATCGTTGTTCCGGCATACAACAGGAGGATCAACGATAGGATTGTGATGGCGACAGGCTTCGATCGCTTCAGGATTTCCATCCATGCAATGGCCAAGAGCAGGCATGGCCCCGCGGAGACGAAGTACAGCCACCGCTCGGCAAACATATCGCCGTGCGCGAAGAGGAGTTTCGAAAACAGTGCGTAGGGCACGAGAAACAGCACGATACCGACACCGATCGTCGATGCGCGCACGCGCTGTACGCACAGCGCGCCGATGCACGTTCCGAGGAGCGCGAGTCCCAGGATGGCATACGGCGACTCAAGTGGATGCATGAGGAGAGGAAGATGGTTGTAGTGGTAGGTTGCCGAAAGATTCCATGGAACGACCGTTTTTACGGCGGCGAACCAGAGGAGTGACAACGCCGTAGAACAGCGTGTGAGCCAAGGGGCATCGCGCAATGGATTGATGATGAAGTAGAGTTCGTCTGTGACGAAGCCAGCATTTCCTACAGCAATAAAACGGAGCACGCAGTACGCGGCGAGTGCGATTGCGAATGCGACGATCGGCGAGAGCAATGCCCGGAGTCCCTCATGTCGTCCACCTCTCCACCACCAGACCAGGATGAAAACAATTGGCGCTAGGGCTATGAGTTCTTTGCTGAGGAGGGCGAGAACATAGAATGCTGCTGCAACGATGAGCCACGGTGTTTCCCTGCGACGCTTGCGTGATTGCATGAAGGTCAACCACGAGAGGAACGTAAACGATGCTGCGAGGAGCTCATCACGCGACTTGATCGCAGCAACTGCTTCGCCGTGGATGGGGAGGAAGAGGAAGAGCACTCCGGCAAGGAGCGCGGTGCGTTCATCGCGCGTCAATCTGCGGGCGACGAGGAAGAAGAGAAATGACACGAGCCCGTGGAGCACGATGTTCACTATGTGAAACCAGATGGGGCTCTCCCCCGTCCATTGGAAATTGAGAGCGAATGTGAAGATGCTCAGCGGTCGGTAGATGCCGCCCGTCGGATTATCGGGTGCGTACGGTTCGAGCCAGAGATCATCGAGGTGCGACATCTGTCGCAATTCCGGACGGAGCGAGAACATCGTATCGTCGTACATCAGTTCCCCTGCGATGGAGTTCACGTAGAGCGCGATGCTTCCTAGAAGGAAGAGCGCGGGGACGATTGTTCGGACAGTGAACGTACGCACGCCAAAACTGTACGGCGCATCGGCAAGCGTCACAAGCGGCTAGAACGCATCGATTTCCCGGATCAAGTCTTCCCGCGAGAGCGACGTGTCCCACGAAAACATCGAGAGTGCGACTTCTTCCTGGCCCATGCGGTACATGTTCACGGCCATCAGGTATCGCACCCGGGGGTCCTCCGTTCGTTCGGCCAAATATTGCTGAATCGTTGAAAGACTTTCCAAATACTGTCCTTCCTTCGCAAGCACCATGACCAAGACGAGGACGGCGTCGAACTCCGGTCGTACCGCAATCGCATGGTTGAGTAATTTTTTCGCTTGTTCTGCATCCCCTTGCTGCAGCGCAAGCAAGCCTGCCATCGCGAGGACTGGAGGATGGTCGGGGTAAATCTCGATGGCCTTCGAGAGGTACGGGGCGGCACGGGCAAGGTCACCTGTTTCGAGGTAGTGCCTTCCCACGTTTGCGTATCCCTGAATACTCCGTGGAGCTGTTTGTATCATGCTCTCGCCTAAACTGAGTCGGTCCAGCCAAACGGCGTTTCGAGGAATCAGTACCGCAGCGTAGATTCCTAACACGCCGACGAAGAATACTGTCGCGATGTGCCCAGCGCGGTTCTTCAACTCGACAACGCCGACCGCGAGTACGACGCAGACTCCCGCCGAAGCGAAGTACAACCACCGCTCTGCGAAGATATCGCCGTGCTTGAAGAGGAGTTTCGAGAACAGCGCGTACGGAATGAGGAACAGGACGATACCCGTGCCGAGCGGCGATGCGCGCACGCGGCGGATTGTGAGTGCGGCGATGGCGGCGATGAGTGCTATGAGGCCGAGAATGGAGTACAGAGAAGCAAACGGATGCTCGAGGAGCGGCAGTTGGTCGTAGTGGTAGGTCGCGGACAGGTTCCACGGAACGACGGATTTCGCGACGGCGAACCAGAAGAGCGATAACCCGGTGGAGAATTGTGTGAGGAAACCGGCGGATTGCATTGGATTGATGACGAAATACACGTCGTCTGATGCGAAGCTGGACGGACCCAATGTCACAAAGCGCATGATGAGGTAGAAGGTGATTGCCACGACGAACGGCATGGCGGCCGAGATGAGTTCTTTCGTCCGCGGCTGTTCGCGCCACCACCACACGAGAAGGAAGACGCCTGGAACGAGGGCAATGAGTTCCTTACTGAGCAGCGCAAAGAAATAGAAGCAGCCGCTCAATGCAAGGAGTCCATTCTTGGTCCATTGCCACGATTCTTGTGCCCGGAGGAAGCAGAGCCATGTGAGAAGTGCGAACATCGCAGCCAGTAGTTCGTCGCGGGATTTGATCGATGCGACCGCCTCGCTATGGATCGGAAGGAAGAGGAACAGGATTGATGCGACGATCGCGAGATCATTCTTTCGGAAGAGTGTTCGGAGGATTGCAAAGAGGAGGAACGAGACGATGCCGTGGAGGACAATATTCACGGCGTGGAACCAGACGACGTTCTCCCCTGTCAGCAGGAAGTTGAGTGCGAATGTGAAAATACTCAGTGGGCGGTAGAGTCCGCTTCCCGGGTTATCGTGCACGTATGGCTCGAGCCAGAGGTCGTCGAGGAAATCGACCCGTCGCAATTCTTCCCGATAGGCGAAAATCTCGTCATCGTAGATGAAGTCCCCAGGGAGGGTATTGCCGTAGAGCAACGCACCTCCTCCGATGAAAGCAGTCGCGATGCCTGCCCACAGCAGAAACGTTTTCACATGAAAACTGTACGGTGGGAATCCGTCAGCAACAAGCTCTTACAGATCGGATTCCAGGTAGAGCGACGCGAGCTCGAAGTTCTGCGCAGCTGCAGTTGCCGCGGGGCCGCCTGCGGCATGGACGCGGAGGAAGACCGTGCTCGTCGGGAGATCGGACGTGTAGCCGACGTTATCGAGCACAATGGTATTGGTCGAGACGTTGCGGACCGTGACGTTGACGATACTCCCGTTTGGAGGCGCGAACATATACATTTCGAGAACGGTAGTCGTGTCGCGTGGTGCATTCGACCCAAGATCGACTTCGGTTGCCACACCTGAGCCGTCATTGCGCATGAAGCGCCAGTTGGTCGCATCCGCGGCGTCGAACCCCACACCGATCATGTCGAGAGCGGCAGACGGTTCCGCTGCTACAAGGTTGGTGGCACCGCCTGCGAGACCGACGAACGCGCGCGAGCTCGCGGTGTTCACGTTCTGTTTCCAACGTGCGTAGAAGAAGAATCCGCCGAGACCCGCGGCGTTCCCGCGCCATGCGACGGCTTCCGTATTATGAATACCGCCCACACCGTTCGCGGTCGTCGTCGATGCCCAGCGTGTGCGGCGCATCGCGGTGCCGAGGTTCGTGGTCGCAAGTGCCGGGTGGCTGACAGTGCCGGCCGAGGTGAAGCCCCAGCCGATGGACGTACCAGCGGTGGTTGTGGAAGCGGGGCGCCAGTTGTACACCGATCGACCGAAGAGTGATGGTTGGTAGCCGTAGCCCGTACCGACGTCGTTTTTACCATGTAAGAGCTCACGACCACCGAGCTCGCGGAGGTAGAGATTCAGTGTCGAGCCCGTCGTAGAAAAGGGCGGCTCGCCGCTGGAAGTCCTGCGATATTTATGGAAGAGCAGCGTCCCGGAGAGCACGGCGCCGCTACTGAAGAATGCTTTTTCTTTCAAGTACAGGCCTGTTCCGTTATTTGTGCTTGGCTTATCGATGACGACGAGCGCCTTTGTGACTGTGTCTGTTCCGAAGCCGACGTTGCCTGTGCCATTTGCGTAGATCGACGGGCCTGTGAGACCGGCCGGCCGATGAACGAACGTCCCCGAGCTTGCAAGGCGCTCTCTCGCGTAGAGTGTGCGACCCGAAGCGACGCCGCGAACGTTGAGGAGGCGTACGTCGGTCTCAGTGTGTGTGTTGCCGTTTTGGATCACGAGTGCACCGGTCATCGTGTCCCCTGACACGAACACATAGCGTTCGTCCGCTTCCGTCTTGCTCATGCCGCCTCCTGCGCCCCCCGACTGGTCCGTACCGCACGAGAAGCGGCCGGTTGTTGTATCCCACAGCAGCTTGCTTGTCGTGCCGTTATCGCAGTCGCTGAGGCCTGCGCCGAAGAACGATTGCGTGGCGTAGACCGTGACGCCAGAGATGGTGCCGACGACTTCGAGCTTCGTGTCCGCCACTGCTTCAGCTCCAGAGTAATTGGACTGGGTGCCAATACCCACGTTACCGTCGGCGGTGATTCCGAGACTTGCCGCATTGCCCGTGCCAAGATGTAGCGAGCTTGCTTCACGATTGATCAGAAATGCCGGCCCGTGGAAATTACCCAGATACAAGCCATCATTATCCTTATCGTGGTTTGTTGTATTATTCAGAAATACCTGCGAAGCTTCGGAACTCTTCGAATCGGCAATAATCAATTCCTCCGTAGCACCCCACACCTCGGGATTCTGAACAGTGAGCGTGCCCGACGTTGAGAGGCTATTCTTGCCAAAGACGGTGGAGCCGGAAATGGTGAGGAATCGGAGCAGCGAGCCGGAAATGTTTTGGCTGAGGCTGAGCGTCGTTCCATTCAAGCTGAGCCCTTGTCCAGCAGTCAGGCTGCCGCCGCCCGTCTGGTCCGTGCCGCACGAGAAGCGCCCGGTCGTGGCGTCCCACAGCAGCTTGCTCGTCGTGCCGTTGTCACAGTCGCTGAGGCCCGCGCCGGAGAATGATTTGGTGGCGTAGACTGTGACGCCGGAGATGGTTCCAATGACGTCGAGTTTGGCATCCGGAGTACCGGTACCTATACCAACGTTGTTGGATGATCCGTTGATGAAGAATTTGAAGTCGCTTGAGGCAGAGTTACCGAAGTTAAAGGTGTTGGTTCCGATCTTGTAGTTCGTATTGTTGTTGAATGTCCACGAGTCACTGTTGACGATGACCGTATCGCTTGATGCGTCGCCAATCGTGATGTTGCTGTTAAACAGTGCATTAGCGGCAACCGTGAGCGTGTCACCGTTCGTGTCTCCCAGGAAGATTGTCGAACTGTTTACCGCGGTATTGCTATTGTTGAACGTAAAATTTTGACCGCTGAACGTCACGTTGCTTGCGGTTGAATTGATTGTTCCTTCGACTGCAAAGGAGCCTGACGATGCGAGTGTTGTGGTTGCATAGACAGCTGTGCCGGATACGGACTTCGTGCCGTAAATTGTGACGCCCGAGACCGTTCCAGCAACTTCAAGCTTAGCTTCGGGGGTGCCGGTGAAGCCAAATCCCGTGTTTGCCATGAACGTGTTGGTCCCTGCGGAGCCGTGTTGAACGATCGAGGAGCCCGATACTGTTCCTTGCACCGCAACCGTCGCCTTTGGAGCGCGAGTATTGAAGCCCGAACGGTTCGTGCTCGCATCGACCATGAAAGTGGGGGCAGCAGGGTCACCCGCGTACACGAGGAAGTCGACGTCCTTTACGTTTGTATTGAAGACGGTCGAGCCGGAGCGACTGATGCTCACGGTGCCTCCGCCAAGGGTCGTTGCCGAGCCGGATCCGGTGCCTTCCCAGATGAGGGTGCCGGAGGAGCGGAGCGCGCCAAGTGCCCAAATGGTCGTGCCTGTGTAGTAGGCGCTGAGACTGAGCGTTGTCCCGTTCAAGCTCAGCCCCTGCCCTGCCGAGTACGTCGTCCCTGCAGTTGTATCACACGAGAAGCGGCCGAGTGATGCATCCCACAGCAAGGCCGACGTCGCGCCATCGCAGTCCGTCTGCAGACCGAACCCTTGGATTGCGGAGCCGGAGAGCGTTGCGTTTCCCTCGAGCACGAGGGCGCCGGAGATCGCGGCGCTGCCAGTGATCTTGAGCGACGAGCCGGAGATCGTACCTGCCACTTCGAGCTTGGCCTGCGGTGTTGCACTTGCGCCGATACCAACATCACCGAGGATGTACGATGCGCCGTTCATGATCGTCAGCGCGTACCCCGAAGCCGTGCCCTGGATGTCGAGGTCGTCCGTGAACACGAAGCGGCCGACTGACTGGTTGAATCGCAAGTATTCGCCGAGCGTGCCACCGAAGCGCAGACCGATGTTGTCGCTACCGCTTGCGAGGCCGTAGTCGTCGATCGTCTCAAAGTATTCGGTTGTTGCGCTGTCATACGTGATCGCGACCGCACGGCCAACGTGCGTTGTGAGCAGTGCAATGGTCAAGATCGTCGCTGCAATCTTCTCCCAAACCCGGTATGTGTGCATGTTTGTGTAAGCCATGAAATCCTCTTATTGTAGCACAAAAACCGCATTTTTACCTGGATCAGGGTTTGCGCAAAAACCATTCTATGCTTCGATATACTTTTCGGTTTATGAGTCTGTTTGCGGCTTCAAATACGTGAAAAAATAGGAGTGCAATTTACATTGAACATGGTTTAGTAGTACTTACAGCTTACCTATCAGCTTCGACGTAGATCTGCTGCATGCGGATGTTCTTCGCGGTGGTGGTTTCGGCTTCGACGCCGAGGACGATGCGCATCGCTGCAGTCGTCGTCGGGAGATTTGTGGAGGTCGTGCCCGTGGCGCTCGTGCCGTCCGTGACATTGCGAATTTCCCATGTAATTGTTCCGCACTGCTTCGTGCACGTGAAGTAGAGGTCGTACACTTTGTTTGCGGTGAACGCGAGGCCGGTGCTGTTCACGTTCTGCGTCGTTCCGTCCTTCGTCGTGAACATCCAGTTCGTATCGCCGCGGCCAGTACTGAATTGGAAACCGACGTGGTTGCCTGCGGGGTTATCCGCACCGACCATCGTCGCGATCGTCTGGTCGGCCATACCCGAGAACACGGTGATGCTCGTGACATCCACGACGCCGACGCGCGCCGCGTAGAAGAAGCCGTTGGCACCCGCTGCACTGCCGCGGAAGTATGCGACGTTCGCTGAGCTCGTGCCTGCTTCATCATTGGTCGTGGCTGCCGTGGCGAAGTTCGTCATATAACCGAACGTTTGATCTGCTGCCGGGTGCGAGACGGTCGTATCATTAGTGACGGTCGTACCATAGCCGTTGACGGTCGTGCCGCCACCCGACGAGAGGATCATGATGAGGTTGCCGAAGAGGCTTGGCTGCAGCACATGTGCCGAGAACGTCGAGCCAGAGCTCTGATGGAGCATTGGGCGCCCACCGACGTTCTGCGCGTGCAAGCCAGCAGTTCCCGTGGGTGCGCTGCCAGGATCGCGCGTGCGGGATTGGATGGTGAGCATGCCGCTACCGGCGATCTTCACCATGGGTCTCACTGTTTCCGTTGAGAGCAGTGCCGTGGAGCCCGTGCCGGAGATGAAGAGGTTCACGCCAGACATCGTGCCGCGGACGTTTAAGAGGCGCGTGGCGGTCGCTGCGTGCGTGTTGCCGTTCTGAATCACGAGTGCGCCGGTCATCGTGTCTCCTGCCACGTTGACGTAGCGAGTATCAAAGGCGGCCATGAGTGAGCCGGTGTTAGACCAGTTGCCGCCAGCAGCGCCTGTTTGGTCCGTCCCACACGAGAACCGTCCCGTCGTTGCGTCCCAGAGGAGCTTGCTCGTGGTGCCGTTGTCACAGTCGCTGAGCCCTGCGCCGGAGAATGAGCGTGTGGCGTAGACCGTGATGCCTGATACTGTGCCGAGGACATCCAGCTTCGCCTTAGGTACACTCCCTTCGCTGTATCCGATACCGACGTTCATCGTGGGGATAAGCGTATCGCCGATATTGACGGAGTTGATGATAAATTGATTGGCCATGTCCGACCAGAAGAGGTCAACCTTCTTTGCTGTGCCATTGTACAAGTCGATGTACGAGCGATTTGCAGCGGATGTGGTTATGTTAATACCGGCGCTTCCCCCACCATTTTCATTTCCGATCCATGCGGATTCTTCGACTGATAGAGATCCGCTCGAGCGCAGGCTCTTTGAGCCGTACACCGTACTACCCGACACCGTCTGGAATTCAAGCAGTGTGCCTGAGATGGTCTGGCTGAGGCTGAAGGACGTGCCGTTCAAGGTTAGGCCCTGTCCCGCCGAGTACGTCGTGCCTGCAGTCGTGTCACACGAGAAGCGGCCAGTCGTTGCATCCCAGAGGAGTGCGTGCGTGGAGCCATCGCAGTCGCTGAGGCCGGCGCCGGAGAAGCTTTGCATAGCGTAGACCGTGACGCCGGAGATAGTGCCGACAACATCGAGTTTTGCATCGGGCGAGTTATTGTTGATACCAATATTCCCACTGGCGCCAATGAACAGCCGCTCTAGGCTGTTTGTGGAGAAACTGAGATTGCCGTTCTCACGGTTGTTGAGGAAAGCATTCGCACCGTTCTGCTGCAATTGCGTTCCGTCGTTCGTCGTCTCTCCCACCATGAAATGGTTGAGGATGACTGAGGCTGTCGAACTGGCACTATCGGATACCATGATTTGCCCATCGTTCGTGCCCCGTACATGTAGCTTCGTGACGGGGTCGGCTGTGCCGATACCCACGCGATTCAAATTCGATTGTACTACGACCGTTGTGCCATCGATGTACGCGCCGGATTCCACGAGCAGTGTGCCACTGGAACGCACTGTTGCGTTGCCGTAGAGCGTCTGACCAGAGACTGTTCCTCGAACGTTGATAAGTGGCGTAGCGGTTGGTGTATGTGTGTTGCCGTTCTGTACCGCAAGCACACCCGTCATGGTATCCCCTGCCACGTTCACGTAGCGCGTATCGAAGGCGGCCATGAGTGAGCCGGTGTTGGACCAGTTGCCCCCCGCGCCACCCGTTTGGTCCGTCCCACACGAGAAGCGTCCCGTCGTCGCGTCCCAGAGCAATTTACTCGTCGTGCCGTTGTCACAGTCGCTGAGGCCAGCGCCGGAGAACGATTTGGTGGCGTACACCGTCACACCGGAGAACATGCCCTGCACCATGAGTTTCGTGTTCCCTCTCACGCTGCCCGTGCCGATGGCGACGGAACCGTATTGGTAACTGTATGCGTACGAGAGATAGAGTTGGCCGCCACTGACGCCAATGAGTTGTATTTTGCCGTCGCTGCTCATGGCGACCGCACGCCAGTTTTGGTCACCGCTGCCTGGTAGCGTCCATGTTTGGCCGTAGTCGGTGGAAATGAACCGATCGTTTCCATCTTCGACCATCGTGAGGAATCGGCCATCCGAGGACATGGCGACATCAAACGGAATATTCGATGCGGCGAGTGCGAGTGTCCACGTATTGCCGTAGTCGTAGGACATGTACGTGCCGTCCGATCCAACGGCGACCTGAATGCGCCCGTCGCTGCTCATGGCGCAAGCGTTCCATCCGCGGTTCGCTGTATCTTTCGCTGTCCATGTTGCCCCGTAATCGGTGGAGGCGTAGATCCGTCCGCTGGGGACGACCGCCGTCTGGAGCTTACCGTCCGAGCTCAATGCAACATCGTACCAGTTCCTATTACTCTCTCTTGCGGTCCAGGTGTGGCCGTAGTCGGTGGAAACGTATAGTTGCCCTGCATTACTTATTGTTGCAGTTTGTATCTTGCCGTCGCTGCTCATGGCGACGTGGAACCATGCTCGGTTGCTCTCCCGCGCCGTCCACGTCGCTCCGTAGTCGGAGCTGACGTAGATCTGACCGCCGTCGACAATTGCTGTCTGCATTTTTCCATCGGAGCTCATGGCGACGCCGTTCCAGTTCCTACTGCTGTCCTTGGCGGTCCATGTTTGTCCGTAGGTGGTCGACACATAGATTTGTCCTCCGAACACAACGGCTGTCATGCGCTGGCCATCGCTGCTCATGGCGATGGATTCCCATGCGCGACTACTCTCCACTGCTGTCCATGTTCGGCCGATATTTGACAGTCCCCACTGATTCTCTTTCAACCCAACGCGTCCGAACACCGCGCCGCCCTCCAGTTGCCCGAGCGCCATCTGGTCCGTCGAGAAGAGTGTGGCGTTGCTGGCCGTCGTGAGGCTGCGACCCGATCCGACACGGCCGATCGTCAAGAGGTTTCCGGAGTGTGCCGTACCCACACTCAGGCTCTTGCTGATGTTGAGAGTGCGGCCTGAGCCGTTGCCTTCCCACACGAGTGTGCCCGACGATCGAAGCGTATTTGTAGCCCAAATGACCGTGCCTGAGTGCGAGGGTGTGAGACTGAACGATGTACCATTGAGTGTCAGTCCTTGGCCAGCAGAGTACTGATTTCCAGCGGTCGTGTCACACGAGAAGCGACCAGTCGTCGCGTCCCAAAGCAGTGCGTGCGTGGAGCCATCGCAGTCGCTGAGGCCTGCGCCGGAGAACGATTTCGTTGCGTAGACGGTGATACCGGAGATCGTGCCGACGACGTCGAATTTTGATTTCGGCGCGGTCGTGCCGATACCGACGTTTCCGCTCGCGCCGTCGATCGTCGCGCGGACGATGCCGTCTGTGCCAAGTTGCAGGGGAATGTTGAAGGCCGTCGCATGCGAACCGATCAAGATGCCATTATCGAGCGTGTTCGTGTAGGCGCCGCTCTCGGGGTCCACCCCCGTTCCTGCCGTGAGGCCGAAGATCCCCGTGATTCCTCCGCCGTCTTGGCTCATCCGGATGAACGCAGTGTCCGATTCCGTTGCGTTGTCCGTGTCGGCTTCGAGGGAGACGCCGGCCGGTCCCGCGCTCTCGATTTCGAGGTTGTATCCTGGAGACGCAGTCCCGATGCCTACCCGGTTGTTCCCCGCTTGCACCACTAACGTATTGCCATCGATGTACGCGCCGGATTCCACGAGCAGTGTGCCGCTGGAGCGCATGACCTTCATACCGAAGATCGTTGCGCCGGAGATCGTGCCCGAAGCTTGGATCGTATTGTTCACGTACAGATCGTCGTTGAATTCGAACCGATCCAGCGTGCGGTTGAAGATGAGCGTTTTGAGCAGAGTGTCGCCGAAGCGCATGACGACGTCCGCGGTCGTATCATCGTCGTCGATGACTAAGAATGCTTCGGTGTTCACGAAGATCGTTGGATTGAACGAACTCGCGGCCATCACCGTCGGCACGGATGTGATCGGACCGTACGAGAGTGTCATGAGCACACACGCGACCAACCACAACGCAATGCTGCGCATGGATTGGCCGCGAACGTGTGTGTTTGTCTTTGTCATGAAATCCTTTCATTGTAGCAGAAAAACGCGTTTGACGCTCCCCTGCTGGAGTTGCGGAAATCCTGAAATTATGGTGTCTATTTTTACTTCATCTATTTGTGTGGCAGGCGCTGTAGGGATCGAACCTACGACCTTCGGTTTTGGAGACCGACGCTCTACCAACTGAGCTAAGCGCCTACGGCCTGCGCAGCGTAGCGTTTGGATATGTATTTCGGAAGAGGCTATCCCGCCGAAGCGCGGCGAGGCCCAATGGATTCTCTGCCCATTTTTTGGTAGAATGTCCTGATGTCTCTGAATCTAAAAACAGCAAGTGCGGAGATGATGCTCATGGGAATTGCGTGCATTGGTGCGGTGTGCGCGTTGGCATGGACGACGAGTACGGCGCCGATGGGCGGTGAAGAACCAAGTGCTGCGGGGGCGCACGCGTTGGAAGATCGTCTCTACGATTTGCGTACGGAGCAGATTGTTCGTTCGAGGCGCGAAGAAATTTTGCGTGCGCAACTTGCAGCGCTCGACGAAGCAGAACCGACGGACGAATTGCGCGCCACACGCGATGAACTTCTCACGTTGCTTCTCGATCGCCGCCGCGCGGAAGAAGAAATTGCTGCGTCACTCCGTGAACTGTGGGATGCACAGGGATACGCCGAGCGCGCTTCGATTTCTGCGGCTTCGCACAGTCACGAACGCGTCACCTTCAATTGGCCAGTGGAACCTGAGCTCGGCATCTCTGCACTCTTCGACGATGCCGCATACCGCGCACGCTTCGGATTCGCGCATCGCGCGATCGACATTCCTATTGCGCAGGGGTCGGTGGTTTTCAGTGTTGCTGACGGCGTCGTCGAGAAAGTTTCTGATAAGGGAATGGGATTTAACTCGATCATCATTCGTCACGCGGGTGGCTATGCAACCCTCTACGGACACGTGTCGAAGTTCCTCGTTGCGGAGGGTGACGAAGTCTTCCAAGGAGATCCGATCGCTCTCAGCGGTGGCACTCCCGGAACGCCGGGTGCCGGCAATATCACGACGGGCGCCCATCTCCACGTGGAATTCTTGAAAGATGGCGAGCATATTGATCCTCTCTCTGTGCTTCCAGCACGAGAAAACGTGGAGTAATCAATGTAATTCAATGGACCCCACGTGCCCGTGCGCGCCCATTTGACGCATGATCGCGTGGGCCGCGCGTTCGTGATTGCGCACCATCGTCATGCCGATTTGTCCCGGGTGTTCTGCGGCGGTATCGACGATCAACGTTCCGTAGCGGAAGAGGTAGCTGAAGACGCCCGCGTACTGCGGCTTCACGTTCGTGATTGATCCGTATCCGACTTGGTTCACGCTGCGGCCGAGGAGGTGCTGGTTCTGGAAAATAAGACGCATGTTCGTGACGTAGATGACGTCGTAGCTGTAATCGAGCCAGGTGCGCCAGAAGAGCACGACTGCGAAGAGTGCGAGCATGACGGCGATCGCGATGCCGATGGGGTTGCTGTCCGTCGCGATAATCGTCGCAAGCGATGCCGTAATCGCAACGACGCATGGAAGGCATCCGAGAAGCAGGATGAGCGGGTGTTTCGTTGCGACGTGATCGATGTGTTCGTCGGGCAGCAGGCCGAGTCCGCGCTCAAGGGAGAGGCCCTCGTCGGATTGTGCAGATGGTTCCACTTCGCCAAGCTTGAAGAATCGTATGAGGCGCAACACGCGCACATACTCCGTTCCGAATACGCCCGCGTAGAACGGCGCAATGGAGAGGAGATCAACGATGCCCCAGAAGGAGAAGGCGTACTTCCACCTGCGTGGCGCGCTGTAGAGTCGCAAGAGATACTCCATTGAAAATGCGCCGACGATGCAGCCTTCGAGGACGTGGATGATATCGAGGTACTGACGGAATTCCTGCATCCACTCGAGTGGGATGAGTGCGACCGAGAGAACGATGAGGAATGAGATCGTGATGTTGAATACACGACCGATACGACCACGACCGTGGTGAAGCACAGCCCAGATGCGCTGGCGTCGCTGGATGCGCCGGAGAGAGGGGTCCAGGGTAAGCACGGAGTGGATTATACCTTGCTTGCTGACAAGGCGTTGTCATCCTGAGCCCGCATGGCAAAGCTATCCGTCATGCATGCCACGGTATCTTTTACGGCTTCTTCCAGAGTGCTGCCCGTACGTTGTTGTAGCTCTCGCACTGGCTCTGGTGGGCTCGTGAAGTATGCGTCGCACAACGTGCGAATCGCTCGCTTCCCGCGGTCCATCCGGTCGACGACCGACGGGTGGTTGTACATCCTCTCCATGAGGAACGCGCGGAGGGGTTTCAATTGCGCACGCATCTCGGATGAGATGCCGATTGTCGGAACGCCATGCGTTGTGATTGTTGCGGCGGCATGCGAGAGCACGTCGCTCGCCAGCATGTCGATGAGCGTTGTTCGTACACGAATACCACGCTGCTTTGCGGCGTCGGCCGCTGTCGACGCGAACGTGACAGTTTTCAGTTCATCGAATGTGAAGAGCTGCGCACTAAGCCCGTCGTCCGTGTCGTGTGCGGTGTAGGCAATCTCGTCGCATGCGTTTGCGAGTTGTGCTTCAAGGCAGAGCGGTACAGGACCGTGCTTTAAAAGACCGTCGACGACGTCGAGTGTTAAGTTCAATCCATTGGCGTTTCCTCGCCGTTCCAGGAGGGTCACGATGCGGTGCGATTGGATGTTATGCTCAAACCCCTCGGCTTCGCTCGGGATGACATTTTTTGATCGCATCCACGCGTCCAACTCTTCTTGTCCGCTGTGACCGAACGGCGGATGTCCGAGGTCGTGCGCGAGGGCGATGCACTCGGCGAGGTCTTCGTTGAGGCCGAGTGCACGCGCAAGGTCGCGCGTGATTTGTGCGACTTCCATCGTGTGCGTTAGGCGTGTGCGGTAATGATCGCTCTCCCCCGCCACGAATACCTGCGTTTTTCCCGCGAGGCGTCGGAATGCCTGGCAGTGGATGATGCGTCCGCGGTCGCGCTGGAACGGCGAACGAACGCCATCCGATGCTTCTTCTATCATTCGCCCACGACTCGCGTGTTTCGTCGCGTACGGCGCAAGCAGTGCGTCCATTGCTGCCATGCGGTCGAGTAATGTCTTCATGGTCCTTCATCGTAGCAGAACGGCATTTGACCTCACCCCTAGCCCCTCTCCTGCCACCCCACACGCCTTCCCAGGAGAGGGGGACGGATCTTCTCTATGGTGAGACAATGTTGCGCCCCGAGACTCCCCGAGAACGCCGACGCAGGAAGATGTTCTTTGCGCGTTACTTGCGCAAGAGAATGACTCTCGCAGAAAGAATTCTTTGGAATGAATTGCGCACGCAATCTCAGCTCAAGTTTCGTAGACAAGTTCCTATTGGAATCTATATCGCAGACTTTCTTTGCGTGGAACGCAGTCTGATTATTGAAGTTGATGGTCCAATCCACGAATATCAACGTGAGTATGATTTTGAACGGGAAGAGGCGCTTCGTCGTAAAGGGTATAGAGTTCTGCGGTTCACGAACGATGTTGTGATCAACGACCGTAAGAACGTGTTATCGCTCATTGAACGAGCGGCAAAAACGCCTCTTGGGAAACCCTTCGTTGATCGGTAGAACCGCTCCCCTCTCCCGGTTAGCGTGCGGGTGGTGGGAGAGGGGTTGGGGGAGAGGCTACGTGGTCGTGGGAGAGGGAGCGAGGAGAGGAAAGGCCGAGTGATGAAGTCGTCCCATGCCAAAGCAGTGGCTGCGACGGCAACGCTTGCATCCCTGTTCACCAGGGGGGTGGCCGCACCCCGCGCCCACGGGCGAAGGGAAGTTGGCCTCCCAATGCAATTGTAGGAAAGAAACGTATGCCGCCCTGGCCGACTGCCGAGCTTGTCCGCCGTAGCTTTCGCGTAGGCGGGCGCTTTTCATAATACGTGCCTGGGAGATCAGAGCAACGAAAAGGTGAGTAAGTTTCTCACGCCCGTTGCGAGTGCATCCCGATCGCCCCCACGTAGTGTCCACCAGTGCTCGCGATCGCATCGTGTGCAATCGCGGTGACGTTCGACGTTGTTGAGAGGAACACCTGCCTTGTGCAGTTGATCCGTCGCGATGCTGCAGAGGTCTGCCAAGCGAGCGCGAAAAAATTTTTCATCAACTCCCGATAATTCTTTGACAGGGTCCGTGAATTCCCCACAGTCGAAACAGAGTGATGGACCTGCTCCTACGATGAGATCGTGTGGGTTCGTTCCCCACTCACGCTTCATTACTTCGATACATGCTGGCAAAGCACCTGCAACCAAACTGCGCCATCCCGCATGTAATGTGCCTCCTGCGTGATGCACAGGGTCGTAGAAGACGAACATCTGACAATCCGCTCCACGCGCGCAGAGTGCGATTCGCGGCGTATCTGTAACAACGCCATCTGCACCAGGAACGTGTCCTGGGCCATAAACGCGCATTGTCAACGTGCCGTGTGGCTGTTCGGGATTTGCGACAGGTAATTTTTCTGCACGTTCAATGTCTTCGTCGTTACAGATGTTGTCCCTGCGCTCGTAGAGCCTCACTCTGATACGGTCAGCGTACGGCCGGAAAATTTCGAATGGATGCTCCGTCATGGGCGTGTGAATGTTTTATTCTTCAGCTGCTCGTACGCGTCTCTCACAATGCTCTTGATGCGGTCGCGAAACGCGGAGGCGCGGCAGTCGTGGACACATTCACGTATTGCTTGTCGGTCCCATGTCTTCGCCTGTGCATGTGTAATGGCGGCGAGCAGGCTCGGCACGGATTGTTCCGGGAAGAGCGCAGAACTCACGTCGGGTCTTGTTAAATCGATCGCTCCGCCAGCGGCGAATGCGATCACTGGGGTGCCACATGCTTGAGCTTCCAGAAGGACAATTCCTGCATCCTCTTCCTGCGGAAAGAGCACGGCTTCAGCGTTTGCATAGAGAGTAGGCAAGTCTGCATCTGGCACGTGACCGAGGAATTCCACCGTCGGTCCTGCAAGGCGCTTGAGATGTCCTTCATCCTGTCCCGATCCTGCAATTTTCAAGAGGATATTCGCAGTGTTCGCAGCTTCGATTAACAGATCGAATCGTTTGTACGGAACGAGCCGCCCGATCGCGAGGTAGTACGTTGCATTCGTTCCTGTACGCAGTGGCACGTCGAAGAAGCGGTCGCTCACTGGTGGATGAACGACAGTGCTTGTGCGCCCGTAGACATCGCGAATGCGTTTCGCGGTTGTATTGGAGTTAGCGAGGAAGAGGTCGACGCGCTTTGCGGTCGTTGCATCCCACGTCCGTAACGTCTTCAGCATGTGTTTGATGAATGGCCACAGTATGCGGGGGACGCGGAAGTCACGGAGGTAGTCGTCTTCCATGAACCATGCGTAGCGCATGGGCGTGTGGCAGTAGCAGACATGGAGTGCTCCCGCTGGTGGCACAATCCCCTTTCCAACGGCGTGCGACGAACTGAGGATCACGTCGTAGGCACGGAGATCGAATGACTCCATTGCTCGTGGCATCCACGGAAGGAGCGGTTGGTGTTTTTTCAACAGTGTGTACCATCGTTGCAAACTACTCGTTCGTACGTGTGCATTTGCCAGGTTTCCGGCAGACAAGTCTGCCGCAACCGTTGTAAAAATTGGTGCGTCGGGGAATGTGTCAGCGAATGTGGCGATGACCTGCTCTGCACCGCCCGCAGGCATGATCCAATCGGCGGTGAGAGCAACCTTCATACGCGCTATCATACCTTCCGTGCTCAAGTCCCCTCGCCATCTTCCAGCACGGTATAACCGGCGTGTGAACGATCGAACCCGTGTGCTCGTCGAACAACGCCACGGGCGCCATCGTCAGTATGCTCGTCAGCAGTGGGTGCGACTCGCACGTCGTACGCGCGAACGCTGGATGAAAGGGTGGATGGTTTTCGTTCGGTATTCGCCGTGGATCGTGCTTGCAATTATCCTGATTTTCGCATGTGTTGCGATCTTCTCCCCCCTCTTCGACGTTCGTGAGATTCGTGTTATTCGCAACGATCGGCGCGTTGATGTTGAGTTGGTACAGCACGCACTCAAACCGCTCTTCGGGGAGCATCTCCTGTTTCTCACACAGAAGAATGTTTTGCCACTCATCGAGAGTGCTGTGCCGGATCTGCGGAAGGCAACGATCGATAAACGGTATCCTTCCACGCTCGTATTGCGTCTCGAACTCGAACCGGTTGTTGCATTGCTCGAAATTGTCGATCCGAGTGGCAACGTGTCCCCCGCTGTGACGGGTACAGGTGCAGATGCACTTGGTGATTATCTTACGGCCGATGGAACGTATGTCACGTATCCCCCATCACTAGTGCAGAGTGGCACTGGCACTGCCGTTGTGCGTATCATCGACTGGGGTGTGCGGCCTGAGCCATGGAAACATCTCCTCGACATCGAAGTGCTCGAGCGTATCGGGCAAGCAGAGCAGATGCTGGTGTCGCAGTTTGACGAAGCCATTAGCCAACGCGTTGTGTACCTGCGCTCACGAGAATTTCACCTGCAGACACGCAAACTTTCGTTGTGGTTCGACCTCCGTAGTTCGCTGACGGAGCAGGTCGATCGTTATCGTCTGTACCTTCAAACGCCGGGTGCTCAGGCAACCCGGTATGTTGATCTTCGTCTACAGGACAGGATCGTGTATCGCTAGGCAAGATAATTTCCTTTATGTCAGCACGACGTCCCTCCCCATCCCGGCCAGGAATGGCCACGCTGGGCATGCTTGAATAGAATACCCAGCGTACCCGTCCTCGGGTGCGCTGGAAGCCGTTTTCAAGGGTTGCACGGGACGCCCCATCCCCTAAACTCCACGCGATGGTAGGACCACTGTTGTCGGTACTGCTTTTAGGCAGCGTTCCGGTGTGGGGAGTGAGCGACCCGGGCATTCCCGTGGCGCGCGATCTGCGCGTGGCCCCTCCTGTCGCTTCCGATCTCACCGCTTCCGTTCCGAAGGCGCTCTCAGGAGG
>CAYQJY010000004.1:0-21813 GCA_964418005.1 uncultured Candidatus Peribacteria bacterium | reverse complement strand
TCTTGATAGGAAGATCGAGCAAGAGACCAATGCGCGACGGAGACGAACGGAGGAACCCGATGTGCGCGATCGGCACAGCCAGGTTGATGTGGCCCATGCGTTCGCGGCGGACGATGCTGCGCGTGACTTCGACGCCGCACTTCTCACACACCACACCTTTGTAGCGAATACCTTTGTACTTCCCGCAGAAACACTGGAAGTTCTTGGTCGGTCCGAAGATACGCTCACAGAAGAGGCCATCCGGCTCCGCACGTTGCGTGCGGTAGTTCACGGTTTCGGCCTTGGTGACTTCGCCTCGGCTCCAACCGAGGATGTCATCGGGTCCGGCGACCGACAACGCGACTGCGTCGAAGGAATCGGTGGCGGAGGTCTGCTGAGAGGGAGCTGGCATGGGACGAAGAGGGAATAAAGTGGAAAGATGAGCGGTTAGAACGTAGCGGTTAGTCCAATTTTGGCTCCTGCTAGCCGCTAATTGCTACTCGCTACCATTCGTGCGAACGCACGAATTTCCGCCGCTCCCCTGCTCTTTTCGTCTCAAAAAGAGAGGGCAACGTCGGTGAATGTGCGAGGAGTATAGATGCGAAATCCCCTTACGCAAGAAGAAAAGTGTTGTTACAGCTATGAAATCCGCCTCGGATTGTACGAATCGAAGGATCTCTCTAGATGGAAAAGAAAATCTTGGGCATCGAGCGATAGACCTGGCTTCTTGCTGAATTCATTGAACACCAGTGCCAATGAACGATCGTCGCGAATACTCGTTTCCATTGCATCAAAGAGTCCGAGCTTTTCACATTCGGCAAAACCGGATGGATGCCAATTGCAGTTTTGAACAAACGCCTTCTGGAACTTCATCGTACGATCTCGAAACGTATCGATCTCATCCCTCCTCGCCACGCTCTGCCTGCCTTGTCTGATGAAATCAAACATATCACTGATTGCATACGCACGAGCCGTGATGCGTGCGGCAATCTGCTCTCTCGTCTTCGAATCAACCTCAGGGCGCCGACTGATCGTGCTCGTCTTATCGATAGGTACGCCCCTTCCCTTCAACTCGTTTTGAACAACAGTTGCCGTGCCCTTAGCACCTCCTTCGATTGTTTTGCTCACGATCGTCTCCGTCGTACCCTTAGCTACATTTCCGAGCGCGGCGGCTAGCTTGTCTGCAACGGGCTTCGAGAAGTACGTCGCGTTCTTACGAACCCAACCCGAAACGTACGCATCGATCTTCGCTTTTGATACGAGCTTCCCTCCCATGCGAGAGGCAACGACATTGATCGCAAATTCTGTCGCCGCTTCTTGCGGGGTTTTCGTGCCAGACGCCACGTCGCCCGTGCAACGAATGAACGTGTGGAGCTCGCCGCCTCCCGGTACAAAACCTGCTGCAAGGCCTGTCGCTGTGTCGATGGATTGCAGCGCAACTTCCCAGCCATTCAACGCGGCCTCGGACGCAGCGAGTTGTGCATTCAACGTGGCATAATCAACCTCAAGTGAGCGGTCTCGCCCGATCTGCGCTTCGACGGCTTGTCGATAGAACTCGAGGGACGAACTACTCGGCGCGAGAACAGCTGGCATTCCAAGATCTGAACGGATGACCGCAAGATCCTTTGTGGCCTCAGGACCGCGGGATTGTATACTGCGTAGCTTGATCTGCAGTGCATGCAACCCTTCGAGCGATGTACCGATCTGATCGAGTTCTGCCCGCTCGGCTCCCACGATTGTTTTCCCAAACAAACCACCGAGTTTGAATCCGAAGTCCGCAACCTTGCCAAACGTGAGTTGTCTGGCCTCTTTCGAAAGCTGATTCAACCTATTCACCAGCATTTTGATGCGGTTTTCAACAATAGCATTCGTATGCTCCAAAAGCTTCGTGAACTGCTCCTCCAAACTCACCGGTTGCTCTTTCTGAGCAGGCGGCAGTGAGTCAGGGGGCGACGTACTGTCGCCTAGACTTTTGGGTCTGCATTCGCTCCGTCGAGCGCTGTAGAAGCGGGCAGTTCCACACGGCCGGCATTCTTCGACGCATCAGGCGTCTGCGTATCAGCACCAAGCGCATCAGCTCCATCTGCATTGCCCATCCGATTCACAAGTTCCTGGATTGCTTGTTCCTCTTTCGTCCCGAAGTACCCACGTCCCCTCTCATCCTTGTGAACAACATTTACAGTGATCGAACTATCGCTATTCCGCTCAAAGGTCATCCCTCGCGCTGCTGCATACTTCGCGACATTCTCAATCATCGGATAAGAGCCATCATCATTTACCCCTACATCACGACTCTCAAAGTTCAACCGATTGTCCTCAGTCACCGTCACATCGACGTTGTACGGAGGAACGGCGTCATTCGCCTTACTCTGGATGTTCGTGGCCCATTCAGTGAGTTGTTTTTTCAAGACATTTTCCTTTTCTTGTGTGTATTGCTTGATGATCCCATCGAGCTCGCTGGCCCGCACATTGTCGTGCTCACCTTCGTTGATGAGACTTAATTCTTTCGTTGCGACGTCGATAACGTGCTGTTGCGCGAGCATCTCTTTTCCAAGATCAGCATGCGGTGTCAGGTCGGCGCTAGCAATTGCATTCTCTGTTTCGGAGCGCGCGGCAGTCAGAGCCTTTTCACGAGCCTCCGTGTCTGTCTCGTTCGCTCCAGGCTCTTCCGGCTGCGGTTCCGGCTGTGGCTCTGGCTTCGGTGTTTCTGGCTTTGGTTGGGGCTCCGCAGGCTTCGGTTCTTCTGGCTGCGGCTTCGGTTTTTCTGCCTTCGGCTGCTCGCCAGCCTTATCTACCTCACGGAAGAAATAAATGCTGCGGCTTGGGTTGTAGTACAGACCCATGTCGTCACCTTTGATAGTCTTCAGCGTACCCACCTCATTCGTCACGCTCTGCGTGACATCGGCGTCGCCGCTGAAGTTCTTGATGTATTCGGCAGTAAGCGCATTGATCTTTGTGACGATCTCTTCTGATTCCGCCGATTCGTCATTGAACTGATTCACCGCCGCGTCGGCCTTGAGAGCATTGATCTGACTCGTGATGTCTTTCCGAATGGATTCCTTCGTGCGCTCCGCACCGCCTTCGTCTGGCTGCTCGCCGGGCTTCGGCTCTCCTTCGTCCCCCTTCGGCTTCTCATCCTTCTGGGACCCCTCTTTCTTTGGCTCTTGCTTCGCACGTTCTTCCTTGTGAATCGCTTCGACGATTCCCTTGAGAGTCTTGCAGAGGGCTGCGACGTCGGAATCCCACTTGTTTTCCAGCGTCACACCCATGTCCTTGGCAAGATCCACAACCTTTGCGGCCTGTTCTCCTTCGAGCTTCGTGAGGTTCTGTGTCTCAGCATTGTATTGAGGATTCAATCCTCCAACCATTTCAACGAAAGCCTTGGCGTTCGGATTATTGATGTCCTTGAGACCATCGGCCATCGACTGGAGCGCGAGCTCGAATTGTTTGAAATTCTCGCGAGCCTCGCTATCCATCGCATCGATCTCCTTCACGTCCTTCTCCTGCGCAACAGGCTGCTTGCGCTCCTTTCGATCGAGCAATGTCTTGCGATTCTCTTCGAGCGTTTTGATCTCCTTGTCGTTCATGCTGATCTCCTCATTGAGATCGCGAATCTGATCGTCGATCTTCTTCTTTCCAGCATCATCCGCATCAACGCGCGCCTGCTCGAGGTCGCGAATTTGCTTGCGGAAATCATCGTTCGCATCATCGAGCTTCTCAGTGCGCTTTTCGTTGTCATTAATCCGATCGTCGATTTTCTTGATCTCCTCTTTCGAAGCATCAATCCCCTTCTGCTTTTCCTCCTTCAATTCGGGGAAACCGCCCGGCTTCTCCTTCGCCTCTTCCGTCAGACGAGGGCGTCGTTCCTGTGACTTCTCTGCTCGCTTCTTCTCCGATTCGGGATTCTTCTCTCCGACGGGTTCCTTCTCACCATTCTTCCCGGAACCCGGTTCCTCCTTCGCCTTATCAGCAGGCAATTCAGCCTTCTTTTCCAAAGGTTTATCGAGCGTGCCGGCCTTCGTAGCTTCGAACAAGCGCTGGAGCGAAGCGAAGAGCGAAACTGCGGCAATGAGCTTGTCGATCGCCGTCGGCGGAGGCTCGATCTTCGTCCCATCTTTGTTCTTGCCACTCAGAGTCGCAGACGCGATATCCATTTCCCTCCTTATAGCCTCCCTCTCAGTCTTCGGCTCCGCTTCCGAAGGATTCTTCTGCTCCCCTTCCTTCTTCTCTGCTCCATCAACTGGTGCCCCTTTCGGCTTTGCTTCCACCTTCGTCTCAGCCGCAGCTGCTGGCTTCGTTTCAACTGTTGTACCAGGCCCTGCAGGCTCAGCGCCTTTTTCCTTCTTTGCAGACATCCCACCTTCTGCATTCGTTCCACCGCCCAATTGTCGGAGGAACGAGGCAATAAGCGACGGTGCTTCTACCTTGGCCTTGCTGATTTTCCCAATGGCCGCACCGACATCCTGTAAGGCTTGCGTCTTGAGATACTCTGTAGCTGCTGCGACGTCCTTCACATCTTTAATCTCCATCTTCTTTCTTTCCGTCGGAGCAACGGGAGTATTTTCCGGCTTCTCAGACGCAGGAGCGGCATCCCAGAGGAGTCGCGACTCGCGTTCTGTGAAGTCCCGGGAATGGATGTGACGGAGTTCCATAAAAAAGTGTGTTACGAGACAAAGGAAGATTCGAGGCGCGAGAGTTCGACAGCCTCTTTCGAGCGATCATCGGCCTCGGCCGTCTTGAGTGCGTCATGACGAATGCTCGCGACGAGCGCGTGCAGCTCCGAGATCCACTTCGTGTAGACCACGTCGTACTTCGCGTAGGCTTCGTTGTAACGCTGGAGCCGCTTCGCACGGTCCGCCTCCGATTCGTTTTGATACTTCGTTTCCAAGAGCGGAATCTGTGACGTCGTGAGCTCGGGCTCGATGGGAGCCATCAGCGCGTCATAGATTTCTGTGCCGGTAGGCACTTGGAGGCCGGAGGTTGTTTGTGTGTCGGACATGGTTTTTGGTTTCTCATAAGTATACCAAAAAATGCCATTTTCTACAAGAGAAGCATTCTGAAAAGCCATTATATGAGCCCTCCAGCCTGTTCTGGGCGCTTCGTATCCGCCGTCTTCTTCGAGGGTTTGCCAGGCTGACTGCTCATGGCTTCCGGATCGACTAAATCGGCCAAACGCGCCACCTTGTCAGCCTGCAGGTGTGCTTCGCCGTAGGTCAGCTTCTTGCCCGGATGAGCGGCATCGACCCCCTGTAAGAGGAGCTTTGCCATCGCAACGTTGTACGCCGTCGTCGCCTGCGTACGATCGAATGAGTACGTCGTGGAAAAATTCGACACGTCTTCCTTCGTTTGTGTAAAGACCGTCACGCGGCCTGGCGCGGCACTCGCGACATCTTTGAAGTTTGCCATCATCGAATCCATACCGGCACCGTGGCATGAGAGAACCTTCAACGTAAACTTGCACTTCGGGAATTTCGTCACGAGCCTTGTCATATCCTCCTTGGAAAGATGGCGCCCCCCGAAACCAGCACCATACTCGCTGCCGTGGGCGATCACATCGATGAACATATTGTTCACACCGCTTCTTTGCATATCCGCAATCGCATCTTCGACGGCAGACGCAGCGACTCCGGCCGTATCCGCGTAATCGATCGAGCGACGATCAGCGATGGTGTAGCGCTTACTGAGGATCGATGACATATGCCTGTTTCCTTTGTGAAGACACTTCGTGACGGCGTCGTTGCCGTCGTACAGTTCGAGGTAGCCGACTTTTTCGGAACCTGCGACTTCGAATCCTTTGATGCCGGCTGGATCCTTCGCTTCGCTCTCGCGAGCGGCAAGCGCACGCTTGGCAGCCGCTTCGAATGTCTCAAGAGCATACGGTCCTCCCCTCGGGAGTACCACGACTGTCGCCGCATCATCCGCACGTTCAAGCACGTAGTTCGATGCATAGATAATCGTACCGTCCGCTTTCTCCCCCTTCTCTACGAACAGCTGGCCAACCCTCCATTCCACTCCGGCGAGCGTGAGCTTCGTCCCCTTCTCATCGAATTCCTGCGATTTCGGAATGAGACCATATGCCTGGAGAAGTTCGAACGACTCTTTCGTGAGATCCTTCACCGGTTCCGGATGCGTGATTTCCTCATATTGGGTTATCCACGCGTCGATGTCGGCATCGGATGCGACAGCGTCCTCAGGAGACTTCGGCGAAGCGGGTGGAGACGCGGGTGAAATGAACGAACTTTCTTCCAACTTCTTTAAGTATTCGTCGTTCGCCTTCATCTGCTTGCGGTCTTCGTCTCCGTACCCGCCCCAATCGCGTTTCTCGGGGAGCTTGAAAAGACGTAGGTACGTGATTGCCAATTCTTTATACTTAGATTCTCCCGTCCGCTCGTGCATCAACATGTAGAACCGTGCGATCGTATCGACGTGGTTATGATCTGGGTGCATGGCTTTCACGAGCAACTCCGCAAGCTTATCCGCCGATGGCACCGCGTCCTCGAGATTGAGACCGTCGGGAGTTTTCTTCTGATAATTATCAACAACCGCCCATACGCGCTTGTTCAAGATTTGCCCAAGGACATCATCAGCATGATCGAAACTCGCGCGCACGGCATCGGTAGCTAGGTAAGCATCGCCATAGGCCCCGTATTTTTCCTTGTTCGCCCTCGCGGTATTTGCTTTCGCAATCGCATCGAACGCTTTAACGATATTTGCTTTCCGTTCGACGCACGCTGCTAGAACCTGTTCGAAATTCCTGCACGAAAGCGTTTTCTCGGCTTTGAGATCGACGACATGTGCAGCCGCCTTTGTGTAAATCCCCAGCTCAAAGAGGCGTCGATTGCTCTTCTCGTGCGTGAAGGTGATCTGCCGTCCTCCGAATTCACCGCCAAAACCTTCTTCGTACTGCATCGTGAATCCTTCACGATTCAAGCGATCAATAATCGCCTTGATAAACTCGCTGCGCAGCACACCACTCGCATCGCACTCTTCAAGGTTTTCGCCAACTCGCTTGTAGTACAGCTCAAACGCTCCCGGATGCTTGTAGACACCACCTTTTTCTTCGAGAGTCTTTCCATCCTGATTGAAGAGGACAGTACGATCAGCGTTCCAGTAGAGGCGCCTGAATGAGTCGATCCGCAACGCTTCTTCAACCTCGATGAATGTACCAGCATCTTCGATGTATGTCGGTGTATCATTATCAACCCGTCCCCACGTGTTCTTCGTTGTGGGGCGTGAGTTGTAATACACACTGTCACCGAGCTTCTTGTAGAGACGACCGCTCTTCGCCGTGTATTCCTTCGCACTCGTAAGCTTCGCGAAAATGTCTTCCTCTTTCATCTCGATGCGTATCTTTGCATCCAATGCCGGATCGACGCGGGCATCCGACGATTCGCGTGGCTTTGTGCGATCCTTTTCTTCATCACCCGGAGGAACCACGGGCGGAACGACCGGAGGAGCGAGGGGCGGTACAACTGGTGGGGCCACCGGAGGAATGGGATCCTTCGGAGCACGACTCGGCTCGACTGGCGGAGCCGAAGGATGTTTCGGAGAATCCTTCGACTTCTCCCTCGGAGCCGGCGGAACTGGTAGCACGTACGGTGGAGCTTCGGGCGGGCGCATACCGCCAGGAGGTGTGGGTCGTACTGGAGGCGTGGGAGGAGAGGGTTCTTCAGGAAGTGTCGGTTTCGTTGGAGCGTCGGGCCGAGTCAACCGCACGTTCGGGCTCGGATTGCCCGGAACAACGACCGGAAGACCATTGATGAAGTACGTCCCAGGACGAGTGAAGAAGAACGCGACCTTCCGGACTTTCGGAATCTGCGTCAGACCCGAGTAGTAGACTGCATGTGGATCCTCAATGCGGTGTATGGCGATACCCGCGTGACGAAGTGTTGCAAAGGTGCCGTCTTCAAGGTCTCCGTTCCATGTTGAAACGGTATATGTACAAGAAAAATCTCTCGTCGTCCCTGCAACTTCTTTCGGAATCACGATGTGTATGCGATCAGCGGAGCTACCACGTTCGATGAATGCACTTTCCGACGAAGAAACGCTGCGCGCGACGTATCCATTCGGCACTTCGGTGGTATCACTTGGACTCCGACCAGCGTTATCCTCATCCCAGAGATCCTGCACGGCACGACGCATCGTCTCGCGCTGATACTGACGACGAGCCATTTGACCAATCTGCGACTCAAACACCGCATCCGCATACCTCCGGTCGGCAGCACCGAACGACTCGCTGTGCTCCATCGCCTTCATAAGACTCTTGTACCCCGGATCTGCCGCATAGCGCGCGACGAGCGGATCCTGGTACGGGCGCATTGGTCGTGGCGTGCGAAGCGTGCCATCAAACATCGCGGACGCACCACGCGGATCGCCACCGAAGCGCGCATGGTGCTCCCGATCCTTTCCTGTGCGATCGATATAGACCGATGTGTTTGATTCTACGTGCGTGTAGTACCCGTCTTGCACCGCTGCCATCGTCTGTGCCGCGAAATGCGCCTCGGATGGACTCCTAAAACCGGGGCGTCCGGCTTCCCAGCGACGATCGAGCGAGTCAAAAACATGCAGCATGTACTCCTCGCCACTAACTCCACCACCCGGAAGATTCGGGCTGTCATGCGACTTCGTCCGTTGATTGCGCAACCAGGTGTGTCGCTCGGTTCGTTCGCGACGCATGTCGTCGCGCACCTGCGCCATGTCTTTCACATATTGCCAATCGGTCCGCGGGGCACCGGGTTTGGCACGATAGATCGAACCATGCTCATAACGAAAAACTGTGCCCGGCACCGGTCGTGGATCGATATTCGAGAGTACACGCTGAACCGGAGCACGACCCAGATCTCTCCCGTTTGGCGGATGACGAGGCCGGAAGAGCGTGTTTGAAGGAACGCGATTGAGTGCATGACCTGCTGCTGCAACGCTGTGCTGCGTCGCAGGAAGAAGCGACTCAAGGTATGCGTTCCTCAGCTGGAGCGCATTCACTTGCTCTTGAAGCTGACGAATGCGTTCATCGGGAGCCTGTGGATGTTCAGAAGGCCGTGGCATTATGCAGTGCGGGTATCGGTATCAATGTCGATCTCAAGTTTCTTGAGTGTTTCCGTGTCTTCGACAGCGCTCTTCGATTTATCCTGTTCCAATGCCGCCGCGCGCATCGCCTCCGAGACAAACGACACATCGTCATCGAGAACTTTCACCGCTTCATCGAAAATCGCGTACGCGAATTCGTACCGGTTCATGCGCTCGTCATGTTGTTCCGGCGTTTCTCCTACATACCGCTCATCGAGCGTGATGAGTTGCGTCGAGCACAACTCCGGCTCGATGTGCTGCATGAGCATGTCGTAGAGCACGAGCGCATTGGCTGCATCGGTGTGGCCGTCCTGCTGAGCGGTCTGTGGTGGCATGGTGTGGGTTTCTTCTTATTATACCCAAAAACGACAATGTTCGCTATCGCCCGTTTGTCGCTTCGTTCATTGAGAGTCCGGCTTCACCACCGCACGATCATACATTTGCTTGCGGACATTCTCGGACTCGCTCCTAGCCTGCTCCACGCGCATCTGCAGCGCACGATACTCCTTGTGAAGCGCCGCCATTTCGGGCGAGTATTGATTCGATGGCCCATTCGTTCGACTCTCTGGAATCGCACCGGGGGGATGTCGCTCGCGAAATGTCGTTCTGGCCCGCTGTTCCGGGGTCATTCGACCACTCACCATGTCGCGCGCAATAATTGTTCGAGGAGTTTGTAATTCTGCACCTGATGAAGAAACGACACGTACCGGTCTTGGCTCCTCGTTGCTATGGATTTCAGGATTCAATCGCAGAAGCCGCCTCTCAGCATCAACGTAAGTTGAGGACATTGCTCCGTGCGCATGGGGAATCAAACGCATAGTGGTGTGTTGTTTTTATCATTATAACAGAAAAATATTTTTTAGCTAGCGAAAGAATCACCAGGTCGTTCCCGAGCCCGAAAGTGCCCCTGTGACTCGTCCTATTCCACTCGAAACCTCATTCATCCCTTCGCCTACCTCATTCGCCCGCCTCGCAACTTCATCGATCGCCCCCTTCACCGGCGCAAATGCTCCGCTCATTGTCGTCTCGACTGTCGTTGAAATGTCGGTGCATGCGGAAAGAAGCGGCAGCGCGACCGCCGCAATTACCATCCAGCCGCTGTCATGGTGAGCCTGTCGAACCATCATGGCCTGTCGATCTTCTTCGTGTCGCCAAAGAGAGTGTCGAACGATCCCGCTGCGCGCTCGAGTGCTCGCTGCAGATGCTCAACATCAATCTCTTTTCCGTTGATCGACGACGACGCATTCTTCAATGCATCTTTCTCTGCGGCGGGCGTCGACAAATTCTTGATACCCTGAAGCGACGCATGCAGCACGATGTACGCATCACATGCTTCGCACTTGAGCTGCATAATAAGGAAGTCGTCTCCCGTAAGACGCACCGATGCTAACTCGACCGGAACTTTCTCTCCGCATTGGGGGCAACGCATCTGCTGGCGGATGCGCTGCAGGATGGCATGAATGGTGTGAGGATCGAACTCCATAGATCTGTTGCAGTGTACCACGAACACCCCAAAATCGCGAGCGAAACTCCGGGTTTGTCCGTACAATCGGCCCGTGACTGCTAGCCATGTCAAGATCGGCTTCCTGACGCTGTGCCTCGCGCTCCTGCTTGCAATTCCGACCGCATGGATTGCGAGAGAACGTCACATAGATGGCATCCGCACGGCCATCGCAGTTGAGCATACGTCCCCCATCACCCTCAACATCAGCCGCCTTGCATCCTCGGGAGCAAACGTCTTCGAGATCGGGTTCATTGGAAGCGGCTCAATCGCACTGCACCTGCCGGCATCGTGGAAACGGCAAGAAGTGTCGGGTGCGCCAATCGCAAGCGTGACGGCAACATCGCAGGAGTGGGATTTCGTCCGCTGGACACTCCCCGCGGGCGCCACTGTCCGCTTCGATGCGCCGAACCCCGGAACGATCACGCTCCACAACCCCTCGGGCATTCCGGTGACGGTGAGCACGATCCGTGTGGATGCAGAACACGGCACGCGGCAAGACGAAGCGACGATCGTCACCAATGATCCTCTTGTCTTGCCATAATGTTTGCGACCGAAAAGTTCGACGCATAGAGTGAACTCCCATGGAAGAAATCACCCTCACCACCATTCTCGAACACCTTCGTGCATTCGAAAAGCGCGTAAACGATCGATTCAACGCAATGGATAGACGATTCGATGAAGCCGACGAACGCGCAGATCGACGATATCGAAATCTCACCGGGCAAATTGACGCAATCGATAAGCGATTGGATATGGTAGAAATTGCCGCACTCTGACATAGAGCTCCTCCCTTTGACGACCGGCCTGCTCCGAGCGGGCGACGACCTCGTCGCAGCACTGCGCACTGCCGGTGATATTCGCGAGGATGACATCCTCGTACTTTCTTCAAAAGCCGTCGCAACGTGTGAAGACGCGTTTGTGGATTTGAAAACAATCGATGTATCGGACGAAGCGCGCTCCGAAGCTGAAAAAACCGGCCGCTCTTCGGAATTTTGCCAAGCAATACTCAACGAAACCAAAAGAATGAACGGCTATGTCAGCGGTCGATGCCCAGGCGCGCTACTCTGCCTGGTACGACCAGCACCAACGGTTTCCATCCTCGCTGCGAATGCGGGGATGGATCAGTCGAATGTTCCTGACGGTCTCGCACTCGGTTGGCCGCGCGATTCGGCAGTAAGCGCGGCTCGCCTCTCGAAGGAACTCGGCTGCGCCGTCATTGTCGTTGATAGCTGTTGCACACCATTCCGCACGGGCATCTCCGCGTATGCTCTCGCATGCAGTGGTGTCGATCCGATTCGCGATGAACGCGGAAAGCCGGACTTGTTCGGAAAGCCTCTGCGCATCACACAGGATGCGATCGCCGATTGTCTTGCGGCGGGCACGAGCACTCTTATGGGAAACGCTGCACAGGCAACGCCTGCCGTGATTGTGCGAGATCATGGTTTGCCCCAAAGCGATTTCAGTGGATGGATCGAGACGTTCCCTCTGGAGGAAGATCTGTTTAAAGATGTGATGCGACTGAAAAAGTAGATTTCCCCATTCGCGAAAAAGTGGGTAGCGGGTAGCGGCTAGTACGATCTATTCATGCTGCGATTACCCTACCAAAAACTCGGCATTTGGCAGAAAGCTATGAACGTTGCTCAAACGAGCTATATGCTAACGAAAGTATTGCCGCAAGAAGAGCGTTATGGACTCGTATCACAAATACGTAGATCCGGCGCGTCTATACCTGCAAACATCGCAGAAGGAAGTCAGCGTGGAACAGATAGAGATTTTGCACAATTCATTTCCATAGCGAGAGGGTCGCTTGCCGAGCTCGAAACGCATATTCTCCTCTCACAGAGGATTGGCTATTTCAATGATGAACAAGTCGAGAAAATTTTCCTTGAAACAGCAGAATTATCGAAGATGTTACGGTCATTCTATGGCACACTGAAAAACCAACTAGCCGCTACTCGCTAACCGCTACCCGCTTTTCTCCAAAATGCCCATCCCTCGTTATACGATCACCTGCACCCACAAGAAGCTCGTCGCCAAAGACACCTACGAGCTTCGTTTCACCCGCCCCGCAAACTGGAACTTTAACGCTGGGCAATTCGTGCTGCTCGACGTCCCCCTTCTCTCGAACCCAACCGACATCCAGACGCGTGCATACTCGATCGCATCGGAACCAAACGAGCGTGACATTCTCTTCGCCGTGAAATTGAAAGCAGGTGGGCGCTCGAGCACGTGGGTGGAGCAAGCGGTGAATGAAGGAATACACGTAACGATGCAAGGACCGTTCGGAAACTTCGTGCTCCCGGAAGTGAGTCACAAACCGTACCTCTTCCTCGCAACGGGGGCAGGCATCGCTCCCTTTCGAGCGCACATCCAGGGTCTCCTCACACGCGACGAAAAAGTTGCGATCGATCTCATCTTCGGCGTGCGCACGGAGGAAGAATTATTCTGGACGCAGGAATTTGAGGACCTTGCGAAGCAGCACGAACGCTTCTCATTTCATGTCACGCTCACGCGCGGACCGGACTCGTGGACGGGCCACCGCGGCCGCGTGCAAACACTCGCGAAGAGTATCGCCCCTGACATCGCACAGCGCATCGTCTACGCATGCGGTAACCCGGATATGACGAAAGAGGTGAAACCACTGGCACTCGCTGAGTGGGGGGTAGCGAAACAGGACCTCCATATTGAGGGGTTCATCTAAACACACACTAATTTCAGGCCATTCCTCAGCCATTTTTTCATATGTTGACAAAAATATACAAAGTGATACATTGTGCTGCTTCCTCGCGGACTTTCACAGCACCGCGTATCACCCCACGTATCTCGCTTTTTACAGTTACCCCAAGCGAGACCACGGACAGTCCTTTCTCGGTCGGGGACGACGAGAAAGCGGGATCGCGTGGGGGGACTTAGACCACAACTTTTTCAAGGAACTACTCGAATGAAACGGAAACAATTTTTGGCGATCGTGTGCTGCGCTCTCGCACTGCTCCTCGGCTGGATTGCTTCGGAGTCGTATGGGTGCGACAAGTGTGCCACGAAAACTCCGACGATCGCCGTGACCGTTGACGAGCTGACGATGCTCGACCAACTTGTGGCCGCGCAACTGAAACTCGTCAAAGGCGCCAAGCCTGCGGATCTCACAGCAGCCAGTCAACTCTACGAAGAACTGGTCGGCCTCCAAGCGCGGATGCGGGACTGCGACAATCGCAAGCCCGTGGCTGCGGACGTAACGCTGCTCGCAACGATTCTCGCCGAGCGGAAAGGAAAGTTGAAGAGTGCGAAGGATGCCGACTTGGCATTGTTTGGCACCCTTAAGGCTTTTCACCTTCGCATCGTCGATTGTGTCGCGAAAACGAAGTCCGGTGTACCAAGTACGACCTGCTGTAGCACGAAGAAAACCTGCTGTGGGAAGTGCGGTACTCCCGCATGTACCTGTGGCGGAAAGGATCCGTGCTGCTGCGAGCCAAAAACGGTGAACCAGTACTACATCGTGGACAACGCGGAATTCGCCGGCGACGTCGACGGAATCGACGTCGCGACCTGCCAGGGACCAATTCGCGTTGGTGCGGTGCACGTGTATGGCCGAGGCTCACAGGCAACGGGCTACGCAGCTGTACTGACAGAACGAGCCATGGACAAGCGGTCGCAAGACCTCGCTGCGGCGATCGGCGCGATGAACAACTGCGCAATCCGCAGCGAACCATGCTACGGGATCAGATCGACCTACAACCCGTGCTACTCGGGCCCTCGCCCGATGGTGTACCTCAACCGAGGAGGTATCGGCCTCCCAGTTCGCTCCGCCAGTTACAGCTCGGCAAGCAGCACCCTCGCCATTCCGTACGCAATCCCACCGGCACGTGGACACTTCTGCGACTGTCAGTTGCACATAGCAACATGTCGGCAGCTGTATGGGCCCGGCGCCGATTGGCGCCGCATCCCCTGCTGCTGTGCTCGCTCGGGGCAACCATGCCCCCAGTGCGCTGCGTGCGGACATTAATCAACTAGGAGAAGGGCTCATCGAGCGCCTCCTCCGAAGGAACGTGGTCTGTCCCCCCACGTTCTTTTGTTGTGCTTAAGCCAAAAAATTGCTTGAAAAAATGACGCATGATGTATTTGACTATAGTATTTAATATTATATAATGCTACTAGGCTGCTTTTTCACATCACCGGTTAGGTGGAGCAGTCTATGAACGTGTTTTTCCACTTCCCCCACTTGAAGGAGATTGTCATGCCGAACGCCAATTCCACGTCTTCGTCTTCCCAGAACCACGGCCTCCAACTCGAACCCATCGGCTTTTATGATGTCCTGTGGACCCTGGGCGGCGTCTTGCTGCTTGGTGTGTTGGGAGTGATCTTCGCAGGGCTGGAACTCAAGAACTTTCAAGATGCCGGCTTCGTCGGCAGCGTGAAGCTGATGGCAGTCCCTCTTCTGGGTGCCGTCGGCATCTTCGCAGCCATGATTCTCATCCGCACCCTTGATGGGCGGCATGCAGAACTCGTCGGCATTCTCGTCGGGGGCATCAGCTTCATTGTCGTCTGGTCTGGCATCCAAGCCATTCCCGCCACGATCGCCAAGCCGGCCAAAAACCCCACGATTGAAGTTAATCGCGGTGGTAGCGAATTCGAGGAAGTCAGCATCAAGGAGTTGGATCTCCCCACGGACAGCTTCACGACCGTGCGGATCTTCGTTCAAGCGAACGAGGATATCCCCGCCGCGGACGCGAAGAAGATCACGAGGACTGAACCCCGCGTGATCAAAGTCCCGAAGGGTTCGCGCGGAGAAGTGTAC
Organism: uncultured Candidatus Peribacteria bacterium; assembly: GCA_964418005.1. Taxonomy (GTDB): domain Bacteria; phylum Patescibacteriota; class Gracilibacteria; order Peribacterales; family Peribacteraceae; genus DALYDP01. The sequence continues at coordinate 6,472 of CAYQJY010000004.1, read as the reverse complement.
TTCTCCGTCGACGGCAAGCCGCCCAGCTTGTCGACGTCCTACTAAGCACGCCCCCACTCCCCACCTTTAACCGGCTAAAGAAAGGTAGCCTAGAACACCAAGCGCACTCCGCTTGGTGTTTTACTATGCAAAGATCTTACGGCTTTGGAGCGGGCCCCGTGGATGGACCGGTCGATGAGCCTGACGGCGGCACACTGGGAGGCACCGACGGAGCACCACCCGTACCAGGACCGGTTGCAGGACCTATCGATGGACCAGAAGAAGGCGCGGGGGTTCCAGAACCAGTGCCCGGACCGACAGTGGGACCAGGCGGAGGTGCACCAGGGGGAACCGACGGAGCACCACCCGTTCCAGGACCAGTGGCTGGTCCAGCTGGAGATATCGCGGGAGGAACAGGAACGCTGCCTCTTGGTGCCGCAGGAGGTGTTGCAGGTCCGGTTGAAGGTGCGGCAGGTGGAACTGGCGTACCGCTGGGGGCAGGCGTTGGAGCCGTGGCGGGACCAGATGGAGGAGTGCCGGGCGGAACGGGTGTCCCACCAGGTGCGGGTGACGGAGTGGTCGCAGGACCAGACGGCGGTGTGCTGGGAGGAACGGCTGTTCCAGCAGGAGGAATAGCCGGAGGAACGGCTGTTCCAGCAGGAGGAGTGCCAGGAAGAACAGGAGGAGTGCCAGGGGATATACCAGGAAGTGTCGGAGCGCTCACAGAAGGTCCCGGCGGCCCGACGTACGGCGCAGTGACACCTGCGATGTTTGTTTCCTGCTGAACGAACTCCATGAGCGTTTGGTCTGGCGGATCTTCCATTCCCTTGCGCACGAGGAACATGAAGTCCTTGCGTGCATTAAAGCGCACACCCCTCACGACCCTGGAGTTGGGCGGAAGAGATTCGTACGTTCCATCACCCTCTTCTTTACGAGCTTGCTCGATGCGAGCCGCTATATCGCGGTACTCATCCTTCTTCGCCGCAACTTTATAGAACACCACCATCAATGCATTTCCTGCATCGAGAAGATTCTTGTTGAACGGCACCGTTTTCATCGCATTCTTCATTTCTTCATCAGTGATGAGCGCTTTCCCTTTCCTATCTTTAAACGTCGTCTCGAGGTGAAGAATTGGATCCTCCACGATTTTCTGCTCTCCTTCGAAGAAAAAGTTCTGCGCACCCGAGCGTACTCCCCTGCCGCGCAAACTTGAACGAAGGAATGAGAAGGCTGCCGAACCCGTGTCGAGCGTTGCAGTCAGCGGCATCGTACCGTCATCCGATCCAAGAATGAGTGATGCCTGAAGATGCTGCAGCTTCATATCGCCGAGGACGCTGAAACCGGTCGTCGCACTATCAAGGTCTTTCTTTGCATGCACCGAGAGGAACTTTTGCATGAGATCAATGCGCTGGAGCGCTTCTTTCGAATCCATCGGACTTGTACCGAGGTTCGGCCCGAAGCTCACAACCTTTTTTGCGAGAGGACTAATCGTATCAAGCAGAATATCTTTATTTGCAAAGATCTTCGTTCCAAAATAAAGGACCGCACCCGCAGCCGTCCAGCCAGGGAGCTGCGATGCCAAATACACACCGGCTCCAATGAGCGCCAACTTCTCCCACCCCGACATGTTTGAAAATGCTTCATACACATTCATTGCTTCACGTGCCTTTTCAGAGCGTACGACGCCGGAGAGTTCGAGATACTCATTACGACGATCCGCTTTCACGCGAAGCGCATCCGCAGCCCGATTCGAAAGAACTGTCTCGATCTGCGCTAGATCCGCCTGATCAATGACACCCATGGCGAGCGCACCTTTCAAAAAGGACGGCCGCAAATTCTTCTTCAAATCTTCGGCATCCGTACCGCGCGCGCCGTCGCCGATGGCATCAGCAACGTCGCCGAAGAGACCAACTTTTGGACCGTTTGCGAAGTCCCTCAGCGTTCCGTCGGGCATGCGCCCCCTATAGGGCTCGTACTGAATCGGCAGAACTGTACCGTCTATCTCTCTCACGCCGCTTCGCCAGTAATGTTCATTCAGTGCGGAGCGTGCAATGAGGTACGCATCAGGATTTCCCGTTGCGGTCGGCAACATGTCTTCGCGTCCTAAGACGCCGCCCATAGTGGACTGTGCTTTCTGAAGACGATCACCGTGAGCATCATCGAAGAGATAGTCTATCTTCTCTTTCTGGTTACGTCCTTCAACAATCCTGTGATAGGCCTCCATCGCCCTTTTTGCTTCATCACTTTGATAGTCGCGTACGTGACCAACTTCCGGAGGAACGATTGCTTGGAAGTAATCGAAAAACAGCTTCTTGCGTTCGATCGCATCAATCGAACGAATGAGTCCAAGCGGACCGTCATTGAGCGATGCCATCGGTACCACGGGCTCTTTCGTTTGATCGAAGATATTCGGCGTTTCGAACGCGCGGGACCACGTATCGAGCTGGAAGAGCGGTGCGAGTTCCGTCAGCGTAGGATGTTCCCACGGTTGCTTCACGAATGCTTCCTCGAGCAACTCACGCATCTTCGGAGGCATGATGCGCAGCGTCTCGGAGACCTGCTGCATATGCTGACTCTTGAGCGCTTCGCTCCGAGAATCCGCATCCCACCCTTCCTTCAGTCCTCGAAGAATTCCGATGCTCGTATCCCCCACTGCATTCTTGATCCACTGCGTCCAATCGCCAACGTAGCGCGAGAGACGTTCCGTCCAGTGATCGGGGGCGGTGGGAGCAGGTGCACCGGACGGGCCGGGTGCAGGCCCCCCAGCTGGAGGAGCCATGCAAAGCAGACGTTGCTCCGCATCGGAGAAGTTTGGCCGTTGAGTTATGTGCATTTTGGGCTTCATGAGTTCAAGCGTATTGGGCGATGGCAGTGAACGCCGCGAGGTCATGTTTAGTGTGTTTGGGGAGTTCCTTCTCTAAGTGGTCGAGGATGTTCGTCGCAAGTTCACGCGCGGCAGCATCCTCCATCAAGTTCGCGTATTGCGCGTACCACGTGGTCAGTGCATTGACGTCGTTCTGCTCGATCGCCGCATGCAGCGGCTGCTGCACGTTCGCCGGCAGTGTTTCGACGTAGGTCTTCCAGAACGTATTAATCGTTCGTCCCGTCACAGCGCGAAGGAATGTGTCGCGGTCCCCTTCTTTGAGTTGCGAGAGATCAAGCGATGACACCGCAGCGGCAACGATCGCACTGAGGCGCTTCAGAAGGTCTTCGAGGGTAAAGAGTGTGTTGTCCATAGTGTGTTTGTGTTCGTGAGGTTATTACGCAGCAGTGTGACCATGGTCACCTTTGCTGGCAGGAGAGAATTGTTTCATGGCTGCCCAGGCTGCAACGCCGAGAACTGGACCACCAAGCAGAGAAAATGCCGTGATCGTGGCGGCATCTTTCCAGTGGTGCTGAACGGCACTCGCTGCAAGCATTCCACCTTCACCTCCTTTCCCGAGCATCCACATACCAACATCCTTCCCAAGACCAAGAGTTCCAGAACCGAGGCTGTAGAGACTGCGAGAGGTCCAGGCAACGTTCTCATTAGCACGAGCGTGTGCTCGATCAACACCAGACCGCACCCACGCAGGCGTATCGCCCGTAAGCATATGTTCAACAGCATGTGCGAGATGCGCACGGGACTTCGTCACCTTCTTCTTTTGATCCTCAGGAAGAGATTCAATGAGCTTCTGTTCGAGCTGGCCGGAATACTTTGTCGAAAGAATACGGCCGAGCGTTCGCATCGTATCAACAGCAGCTTGAGGGCGGCGAGCAAGACTGAGATCGGACGGACCCTTTCCATCCATGAGTTCCTTGAGGGAGAAATATGCGGTCGTGACCTGTTGGTAACTCGCGGACTGCCAGTTCGGCTCTTGCCTTTCATGCGCAGCGTACAATCTTGTAGCTGGTACCTGCACCGTGCGCATGTGTACTCCTAGCGAGCGCGCTATTTCCATAATAGTATTCCACGATCTATTCGTATTCTCATTTCGATCTTCATTTCCGTACAAATTGTTCACCCTCTCGTCAGAAGCCGTTCGTCCTTCTTCGTTCAGATACGTATTGAGACCGTGATCGACGGCGTGACGGAGGAGTCCATCAACCTTCGTGCGATTGAGGATGTAGTTCGCAACCTGATCGACGTCTGCATCGCTCAGACTCGGCTGCTTCTTTTTGATGTGCGCACGGAAAACTTCCATTTGCACCTGTGCCCCGGATATATCTTTCGACTCTTTCACTGATGCCAATTGCTTCCGCGCCTCATCAAGCTTAGCAGTGATGTCTGCTTCTTTGATGTATGCGCCGACCTTAGGAGTAGGAGGCGTTGCTGCCAATTCTGCGGTAATCTCGGCCTCAATCTGAGAAACAGAGATATTCGTAGGAATAGCAGTAGGATTTATTGTGAGAGGTGTGTTGTGGAAATATTTCGTAAGGGAAGCTGGAAACGGCAACTGATACACAGACTGCGCAATCGATAGCAAGTTCTCTAAATGCCTTACGATTTTCGCATACGCATCGAGGTCCGATTTAAGATCGGTTAACAGTCCGTTCACAGCCGCCTGCATGGCCTTTCTATCATCAGGCGTTGCAAGCGAAGAAGGCGGTGTGGCGCCGTTTAGCGCATCCATTCCCTCGCTACCCCACGTTGAATTGGTTCCTAATGCGAGACCGTGATCCCGTCGTAACATCGTTCTCTCGTCAAGCGCATGTTGATAATTGGCGATCGAACCGTGCCTGTAGTTGAGCTGGACGCTTTCAGACTTCAAACTCTTTAGTGCGTCGTAAAATGATTTCTGCCCCTGAATTGCAGCTACCTCGCTTTGAGCCGCGCTCCTGCTCGATGTCTTAAGGTACCTCGCCTCCCACGTATCTGGGGAGGAACGATCCTCCATCACCATGAACATCGCCATGCCTGCGGACATGTCATTTGCATCGTTTTTCTCACGTAATTTTGCATAGAACTTATTCGCATCATCAACATCTTTCTGTTGCGCAGATGTAAGTGGCCTTGGGCCACCGTAGCGCTGCATGATTTCATTCTCGACCACGATGTGCCAAATTTCTTTGGGCAATGCATCGTACAAAGCCTGTGCGAGCACAGTGGCAGTACGCTCAGTGCGTTCCGCAAGATTTGCCGGACGTAAGACAGTATCAAGTGCAACGTTTACAGCTGGATCGAGAATTGTTTGCAAATCAGCAGCGGACAACGCACGACGAGAGCCAGCAATACGCGTTTCAATTTCAGTTGTAACCCGTGTTATCAAAAGCGCGCGCTGCGGCTGATCCCACATGTCGATGTTCATGTTCGCAGGAAGCAATCCAAGCCGCTCGAGAAAAGCCTCTTGTTCTGTTTTCTGCGCAATGCGTCGGGTTTCGTCCGATGCATCAGCCTCAATGCCGAGGTTCGACACGTCGTCGGATGGTGTTTGTGTCATCCGGATATTGTACCAAATTCAGCCACTTTCATCAATCCTCAGCTCTCCGCTGATCGCTTGACCCAGAGCAAAATTCCCATAAAGCCAATGAGCCCTGCCAGAAGCCAAAATATCGAACTATATGGCTGCGATGTATAAGGAATAGTGCCGACATGCAATGATCCAAAGAGTTCACGCATGACCCTCTCCCTGTGAAGCGGTGTAACAACATTCCTGTACCGCACATCTCTCGCCGGTGTTTTTACAACCGGCTTTTTCACTGTTTTCTTCTTCACAATTTTCGGCGGTGGCTCACTACATCGATTCTGCATGCCGGGCGTTGGATGCACTGTGGTGCACGAGCCACTGTGCTTCCCATTCGTACCAAACTGCGCTGCAAAAGCGCGTCCTGTTTTGACTGATGGATACACCAACCGATCCATCTCTTTCCCATTCGGCGCAACGATGCGAACAGTGTCTCCGGTGTTATTCCACGCAACCGAAAGATCCTTGAGGACCAGGTAGCCACCAGTAGGAATAATCGCACCCGAACCAAGCGTCACAGCCTTACTTCCACTGCCAGCTTCATCGTCAATCGACCATCCAAGTAGCTTCACAGTTTCATCACCCGGATTCCACAACTCCACCCACTCTTTCTCCCCCTTTCCAGGACTTGGATAGACCTCTGAAACCCTTAGAGTAGGATACAGACTTTTTAGTATATAGTAGGGCTGAATCGATATTATCTGCATTGGCAGTCCAGAAGCTGTTTGTACCTCTGAGGTTGCTCTCACTGTGAGTTCCGTATCGGCCTCAATGACGATCGGTCCGGCATACCCTGTAAAGGCTCCCGATCCATACGCTATCTCTAAGGATGCAGGCACATTCGTCGTGAATGAAACCGACTCCCCTACCGCGATCACACCCGCCTCAACTGAGGCCTCGAGCACCAACCCCTCTATGAGCAAGATCTCACGGATGGAAGCGATCGAATCGGCTGCATCAATGGCTGCAGCACTGGTTGCTTCCGCCCACATCCCCAGCCGTTCATCGCGTGCCAGTGTTTCATAGAAGCCGTACTCGGATAGCAACGA
>CAYQJY010000003.1:22780-23925 GCA_964418005.1 uncultured Candidatus Peribacteria bacterium | reverse complement strand
GTCGGTCGTGCCATCGCCTTCGTCGATCGTCTGGAACGATTCCGTGTTCACGAGGAGGGTGGGAGCCCAGCTCGAAGCCGCTATCGCAAGCTGCGGAGCAGCAATGCCTGACACGAGCGTCGCGCTGAGCGCGATGCGCGCGGCTGAGCGCTTGATGCGCGCCAGCAGGCCGGAAGGGGACAAGGTACTCATATGGGTGTGTGGAAGTTTCATATCAGTATAGCGGATGTGAGCTTTTTTCACAAGGGGTTGGGGCGGGAAGGCGTTCTGGGGGTGGGAGGGGGAGGAGTTCATAGGAGGAGAGGGGAAATGTGCATTTGGGTGAAATCTTGGCATCTATTGGGCAGATCGTCGGGTGGTTGACCCAGAGAGCCTGGGGAAGGTGCCGGTGGGCGATCGAGGAAATAGCTCATAGAAGGAGGCATCACGGCGTCAGGCGAATGTAGTTGAGCTTCAAGCTGCCGATGTGCGCCTGGAAGTTGTCCTTCGCGTAGACCTTAAACTTCACGAGGAACTCCGAACCTGGGGTCCATGTGGGTGTGCCAGAGTAGGTCAGCGCGGTTGTCGCCCAACTGGTGGAAGCAAGTCCGGTCGAGCTGCCGCCGAGCGAGACCGGCGTGCCGTTCGTGTCGTACACCGAGATATCAACCTTGCTATTCGTGCTGACGGCGGACGTCGTGCGGTACGACGCGGACAGCGGAGCGCTGTCCCAACGAACGAAGTCGGCAGGGAGCGACACGCGAACCGTGATGTCGTAGTCCTGGAGCGTCGTACGCGTGGAGGTCCAGAGATAGAAGTTGCGCAGCGTAATGTTGTCGAGCGAGACAGAGAGTTGGCCCGTATTTTCCGTCGCATCGGCCTGGTAGCTCGCATTCTGGAATTCCGCGTGCAGGTTCACTTCGGTGTTGTGCTCGCGATCATCGCTCTGAGCGATACGTCGGTCATTGACCTGCGTCACCGCGGTACCGTTCGTGACCACTTCAGCCAAGCGGATGAACGATTCATCCGTTGGGAAAGCCATGGTGCGCACCGTGAGACCGCCGGAACCAATGAAGACGTAGTTCGTCGTGCTGGCTGCGACGGCAACGCCGGATGCCCCGGCATAATCGGTCACGGTACCATTGATGCGGTACCCACCGGCGGCG
>CAYQJY010000003.1:0-22770 GCA_964418005.1 uncultured Candidatus Peribacteria bacterium | reverse complement strand
CAGAGCTGACACGCAACTTGTCGCTCGTACCTGTTATCGCTGTAATATCGACGCCGTTGATGAGGCCCGTGACGGTGAGATTACCCTGGACTTCGAGGCTGGAGCTGAAGATAAACTTGTCGGCGACGATGTTGTACTTGAGCGTCTCAGCGAGCGCACCACCGAATTGCAGCGTGATGTTGGAAGCAGCCGTGTTATTGTTATCCACGATGAAGGTGTCTGCATTCGTGCCGCCGGGAATTGTCGCGATCGGGAGCAATCCACCACTGCCAAGGAGTGGAATGGAACCGCTACCCGTGCCGATTTCGCGTTGGTCGAGCAAGTCGGCGTTCTGCGCGAATGGCACCGAGAGGATCGGCGAGCGATCGATGAGACTGTCCGACGTATTCGTATCGAGCACTTCGTACGATGTGTCCGGATTGCCGGCAGCCTTCACTTCGACCTGGAGGAAGAGATTGTCGAGATTCGACGTCGTCATGGTCGCGAGATTCGGCAGCGACGCTCCGGTGCCAAGGACGACGGAGAAGTACCCTTGGCTATCGGGCGTCACGACGTGCACTTCCTGATATCCCGCGTAGTTCGCGGCACCCGTGTTGATCGCGCCCGCACCGGTAACGTCGCCCGTAAGCATGTCGCGGCTGTACCACTCGCTGAAGCGGACGTAGTGGGGCGTAGTAATCGCCTGGCCGGAGGCATTGAGGAGGTGCCCGTTGTAGACGTGGCGTTCCGGCGAGGTAACGGCTGCGCGCGCATGCTGCACCGTCGCGAAGATCATGAGCATCGCAATGGTGAGCGCGAGAAGTACATACCAGAGCACACGCACGAGACGATTGCTGTCGGCGGTCTTGGCACTGAAGTACCCAACCTCCACCGAGACCATGAGCGCGAAGAGGAGGAGGAAGAGAATCAGGAGAATGCCAATAGACGATGTCGCGGCGCCCGCGATCGCACTGGCGACAGCCCAGCAGGCCACGCCGAATGTCGTGATCGGCGCGTGTTCGCCGGACGGGACCGGCACGAGGGTGATCGGGTGGAAGAGACGAGCGGAGCAGAGGATTGCCGGGCATATCACAACCCCGTCGCCAGATTCTGCGCTCGACGACGATGCTTCCGCGGCACCGCGCAGCGGTTCGGAGGCAACGCTACTGGCAGGCTGAGGAGCGATAGACGCCTGACTCGATGTCGGCACAGAGACGACACTCGCAGCTGCAGAGGACGAGGAAGAACTGCGCACCGGCGGATGTGTCGTGGTCGTACCGTGGCCACGGAAGTCGCCGTCGTTGTCGTCGCTTTGCTGGCTCGACGCCGTGGACGAGGCAGTCGCGCTCGACGGTACCGGAGGTCCATTCGTAATCTGGAAGTTATTGCTGTGCAGCGGAGCTTCCTGACGCCAGCTGAGATCGCCCTGCAATTGGTATGTTTGCGATTCACCCGCCGTTCCCGCGGCGTTGCCCGGACCGGTCTCCTGGAGCATGAAGCTCTGGCTCTGCGCCGAGTGCACTTCGCCCGGAAGGACGCAGAGACCCGTCACTGCGAGGAGCAGTGCGAGTGAGGTGCCGATGACGGAGCGGTTACGCGTCATGGGTTACGAAGCGATTGGTTCGGTTGGAAGCATGGGGAACTCGGAAGCACCGGCATCCTCGGAGGATCCGGTCGAGAGGGGAGACGATGGTGCGGACGCACGCTTCTGTTCGTGCGACGCTGTGGATGCGAAGAAGAATCCGTGGCGCGCAATCGTGCGACCGACGGTCGATGCGGAAACCTTCACGCCGTACTCGCGCAGTAAGATCGCGGCGATCACGTCCTTGCCAAGCAATGGCTGCTTCTCACGAATCTGTCGAATAAGCGCCACGACGTGTGGTGCCGTCTCCGGCGCACGCACGTGCTTCGGGCGGCGCGACTCTTCCTCGAGCGATGCGATGTCATGCGCATTGAAGCGCGATGACCAACGCAAATACGTCGATCGTGCGATACCGAAGTGCCGGCACGTGAGGCTGACGTTGTCGTCATGCTCGAGCGCGAACGAAAACCACCGCAACCGTTGCACCGCACCCTCGCTCAACTCCAGCTCCTTCGCCCGCCTAAGCAGGTGACGTACGTTCCGGAGCGTGAAAGTCCGCGATTGCATTGGGTGTGTGTTCGTTGTGTGTTTTATTTTTTTCTTCTATGGACTCTGATCATTGTATCACGAATGGCGATTTTCGTCCAGTGGTGTCTGGATGTCCTAGACCTTCGGCTTCTGGAGCGCCGTTTTCGCACGGGTTCACGTGCTCTCGGTAACGTCTCGAATGTGTTTGAACATTGCTGACATCCAACGTCCCACAGGGCTCCTCTGGTCACTTCATCGCATGAGCGCTGCGCAGCACATGTACGTGAACACTGCTCCAGTACATCGGGATTTGTACATCACCATGTGCGGTCACTCCTCGTTGCGCGTATGTATCTGAACGAATCGCTGTGCATCGTAATGAAGGGGAGAGGCGAATAGACACACTTCTGTATCAGTGCATGATGAACATATCTCAGCTCGCAGAGCCAAAAAGTACGTGTGCTGCATCGATGGCTACACGAAGCCAAAAGTAGGCATGTGTTATTTCGACCAAATGTGTATGAACTTTGGTCTTGAAAAGCAACGCGTACTGAGCGGTATGTGAAAAATGAATCGATCGACATGTCGATATGCCGTGAACTTTTCTCATCTGTAAGCGAACGTCGTTGTCGCTACTCATTGCATGATGAAATGATGCGTATGTGTCGTAACGCTTCGTATGGGCACGATCAAATATTTCCCAACAAGAAACAGTGTTGATGTCGCACATCTGTCGGAACATGCTTCAGTCGCGAGCGGAAGGCTCAAGGCACTGACCGTCAAGCAATGCATAAAACCGCTTCGGACAGGGCTCAAATGCTTTTGAATGAGGGTACTCGGATGTGTCGGAACATGCTTGTGAAGGAGATCCTCGCGCTGCTAGTCTTTGGCCATTCCCCCCAATCGTATGGTTCGTTTCCCTCGCCTCTTTTCCGCTCTCACCGCTGCCTCACTGCTCGCGACTCCGCTCGCGGCATTCGCGCAGACATCATCCTTCAAGGACGTACCGACAGATCATCCTGCTTCCGCCGCAATCGAATACTTGAAGAGCAAGGGCGTGCTCTCCGGTTATCCGGACGGCACGTTCCAGCCGGAGAAGAATGTGAACCGCGCTGAGGCGATCAAGATCATCGTCGCACCGTACGTGAGCCAGGAAGTCCTCGCAACGGCGTCGGAGTCTGTCTACGGCGACGTACCGAAAGAAGCATGGTTTCTTCCGTATGTGGAGGCGGGACGTCAAATGCTCGGCATCATCGACGGACCGCCGGCAAAGCCGAACTTCCTCCCGACGAGCAACGTGAAGAAGGCGGAGTTCATCAAGATGCTCCTCATCGCCAACAAGGTCGATTCATCGACCGTCCTCAACGAAATCAAGGGCGGGCTTGCGACGGACGTCACGAATCCAGAGGAGTGGTACTACCCGCACATGCGCTTCGCGATTGCATCGTCGATGACGATGGTCGATGAGCAGGGGGCGTTGAACCCTGGCCAAGAACTCACACGCGCGCAGGTCGCGCTCCTCCTCTACCGCCTCGAGATGTTTAAGCAGGGCCGTCGCACACAAGCGCTCCTCTCGGAAGCCGAGACGGAAATCCTCAACGTGTTGAAGCTCTTCGAAAGCAAGGACATCGTGAACGCGGAGCAAGCAGCAACGCGCTCGACAGTCGCCGCCCGCGGTGCACTCATCAGCGCTCCCGACGAAGCGATCGTCAAGGGCGCGGTGAAAGTGTCGGAAGGATTCCAGTCACTCGTGAAGGCATACAAGCTCGGCACAGAAGGCAACCTCGACGGTGCGATCACCGAGTCAGGCAACGCCTGGAACAGCGCGACGAAGGCGGTGGAGTTCAGCCCTGGGCTGAAGCCCGTCGCCGATCAGATGCAAGCGATCGCGAAGAAGATTGCTGACGACGCCCGCGCCATCAAAGCCGGCGGGGGAGCGCCTCCGGCGCAGTAAACGAATTTACCTCGACTCATAAAAACCCGGGACCGTCTCGGGTTTTTGTTTGTCATGGTTCGTGGCTCACGGCTGCAGCCGTTCGCACCTCACCATGACAACGTCTACGCTTTCTTCCTCCCACGCCACGCGCGCTTCGGACTGGTCTTCTTCTTCTCAAGTAACTCCACCGCTTCGTCGAGCGTAATTGTTTCCGGCGTGAAGCGCTTGGGCACCGAGCAGTTCGTCTCACCATCGGTCACGTATGGGCCGTAGCGTCCGACTTTCACGAGCACATCGTTGCCCGCAGGATTTTTTCCGAGCGTGCGCAGCGGTTCCGCAGCCTTCTTCTTTCGCTCTGCCTGCTCCGCCATCAGCTGCACTGCTTCCGGCAACGTGATCGTTCCCGGGTCGACTTGACCGAGGCTCGCGGTCTTGTCTCCGATCTTCACGTACGGACCGAAACGTCCAAGGAAGACTGTGACGGCGTTGCCTTCATGATTCCCGAGTGAGCGTGGGAACGCGAGGAGCGAGAGTGCCTGTTCGAGTGTGACATCGTCGATGAGGATGTGCTTTGGAAGGGACGCCGTCTTCGGACCGTCTTTCTTATCCTTCTTCTGGCCCTTCTTCGGTTTTGGTGCATTCGGATCGATGCGGCCGAGCTGAACGTATGGCCCGAAACGGCCCGTACGAACGATAATCTCAAGTTTGGTCGCGGGATCCGTCCCAACCACACGCTCCTTCAATACGTCGCTCTTCTTGATCTCCTTCGTCTTCTCTTCAACGTGTTTCTTGAACGGATCGAAGAACCCATGGAGGAATTCCTTCGTCTTCTCTTTCCCTTCGGCGATGTCGTCGAGTGACTGTTCCATCGTCGCGGTGAATGCAAGATCGACGATCTGGGGGAAATGCTCCTTCAAAAGATCCGTCACCGTGAACGCTATCTCTTCCGGGATCAGCTGCTTGCCATCCTTGCGGATGTAGCCGCGCTGCTGCACAACACTGATCGTCGGCGCGTATGTCGACGGGCGTCCAATGCCCTGCTCTTCAAGCATCTTCACAAGACTCGCTTCGGTGTAGCGTGGCGGCGGCTTTGTGAAATGCTGTTCAGGAACAAGCTCATCCAACGCGAGCGATTGACCTTCCGTCAGTGCTGGAAGGATCGCTTCGTTATCATCCCCATCAGGGGACTCATCGCCTTCGTCGCGGTCTTCCCGGTACACACGAAGGAAACCGTCGAACGTCACCGTTTGGCCCGTAGCACGGAATGTATATCGCGGCGTAGTCGCAGACGAAGCCGGATGTGCCTCAATATCCGCCGCGACGCGCTTGAACTCCGCCTGGGGCATCTGCGTGGCAACGGTGCGGTTCCAAATGAGCGTATAGAGCTTGAGCTGTTGATGATCGAGCACTCCCTCGACGCTCTCGGGCGTGCGCGAGATTTCGGTGGGACGAATCGCTTCGTGCGCTTCCTGCGCGCCCTTCGATTTGTTCTTGAACGCGCGGGGCTCAGCAAGCACGTACTCGCGTCCGAACTTCTTCTCGATCGTCTCCTTCGCATCGTCGAGCGCCTTCTTACTCAGGTTCACGGAGTCGGTACGCATGTAGGTGATGAGACCGGACGGGCCCTCCCCTTTGCCGAGTGAAATACCTTCGTAGAGTTGCTGCGCCACGACCATCGTCTGCTTCACCGAGAACCCCAGCTTGCGTGCGGCCTCCTGCTGCAAGGTCGATGTCGTGAACGGCGCTGCCGGATTGCGTGACACTTCTTTCTCTTCCGTCTTCACAACCGTGTACGACGCACCCTCCAGACCCTTCAGTGTTTCATCCATGTCTTCCTTCGTGGAAGGAACGTACTTTTCGCTATTCTTTTGCGATAAACTCGCCTTGAAGGACTCCTTCTTCTCCGTCTCGAGTTCGGCTTCAAGCGACCAGTACTCCACCGGAATGAACGCGCGGATTTCGCGCTCGCGATCGACGATGATGCGCACAGCAACAGACTGCACGCGACCGGCGCTCAGACCCGAGTACACCTTCTTCCAGAGGAACGGCGAGAGCGTGTACCCAACGAGACGATCGAGGATGCGTCGCGCTTGCTGCGCATCGACAAGATCCATGTCGAGCTTTCGTGGATTCGCGATCGCTTCTTTGATCGCGCCCTCGGTGATTTCGTGGAACACGATGCGCTTCACGTTCTTGTAATCCTTGATCTTGAGTGCTTGCGTCAGATGCCAACCGATGGCTTCCCCTTCGCGGTCTTCATCAGTCGCAATCCAGAGCTCCTCGCACTTCTTCAGATCTGCTTTCAGTTTCTTCACCACCGACTCCTTCTCTTTCGTCACTTCGTACGTCGGTTCGAAATCTCCCTGCACGTCGACGCCGAGCCCGCTCTCCGGAAGATCACGAATGTGACCCATGCTCGCTTCCACGACAAACTCCTTCCCGAGGAAGCGCTTGATCGTCTTTGCTTTCGCGGGACTTTCGACAACAACAAGGTGCGTCATGACAAATGTGGGACGAGACGAGCCTGTCCGCCGAAGTTTCGACGAGCGGAGCGAGGCGAACGTAGGCGGAAGCGTACGGATGCTCGTACCGCATTGTCAAAGATACGGAAGAAATCAAAAGCCTGTTCTGCATCGACGCGAAGCGACTGGTACGGAACGAAAATTGTTGACGGAATCATCGTTTTTACGGCCAATTTTTGCGTTTCTTGAGCATTGTTTGTGCTCAAGATTTTTGGCTTCGTAGAGCCAAGTTACCGTTTTTTTGGCTTGCGCAAGCCAATCGGTATCAAGAAGTGGCTTGCAGAAGCCCTTCCCGACCGTAGACTGAATGATAGCAATTCTTTACACCCCTCCCCCCACTCCTATGTCCAAGCAGGACTTGATCGCGCACATCGCGAACTCGGCCGGCATCACGAAGCGCGCCGCCGCAATGGCTCTCGAAGCTCTCACGAGCATGATCACGCGAGAGTTGAAGAAGGGTAGCTCCGTCACGGTGACGGGTTTCGGAACGTTCCGCGTAAGCAAGCGCGCCGCTCGCATGGGTGTGAACCCACGCAACCCGACGCAGAAGATCTCGATCCCGGCGATGAAGGTTCCGTCCTTCAAGGCCGGCAAGACGTTGAAAGACGCCGTGCGCTAAATTGAAGTAATCGAATCGTACAGAAGCCTCCATAGTCGGAGGCTTTCTTTGTGCAACAATGAAGTATGAATTCGGAATTATGAATAATGCACGAATCCCATAATTCATACTTCAAAATTCCATATTCGCTGCTCGTTCATCTGCTATAGTGCCCCCGCTTTCCGATTTGCTATGGATACTGCGTACGTTCAACAGACTGTCATCGCCCTTCTCGATCACCTCGGCCTCGCGCACGGGGATGTTCGCACGCGCACAGAGGGGCAGAGTGTCCGTGTGGATATCGATTCGCACGAAGCGAGCCGCATCATCGGCTGGCACGGCGAAACACTGAACAGCATCCAACACCTGGCGAAGTCGATCGTCCGCACGAAGGAGAAGCTCGCGGTCTCGCCGCTGATCGTCTGCGACGTCGATGGCTATCGCAGCGAGCAGGAAGAGAAGGTGAAGCGCATCGCAGAAGCGAAGGCGGACTTGGTGCGCCGCACGGGCAACCGCATCGCCCTCAGTCCCATGTCGCCGTACTTCCGCCGCATCGTCCACACCTTCGTCGCAGAATCACCCGCAATGAGCGACCTCACGACCGAATCGATCGGGGAAGGGGATTACCGTCAGATCGTCCTTCGTCTCAAGAATGAGAAGAAAGACAAAATGGCCAGCGGCGAAGAGCTTACCCCGGTGATTGCAGCTGATGATGGTTTAGAAAACCTAGATATCTAAACAAATAAACTAATAAGTCATGTATTTTCCACATATTGATATACAATTGACTTTTGTTGAGTATACAATAAAATTGTAAGCATATACAAATGACCATGTCTATTTCAGATTTCATCATCGGCGCAGTCGCCAGCCACCCGATTGATTTGGTGAAAGCTGTCTCAAGAACGTTCGAGATCAACCGCCAGGCGGCGTTCAAACACGTCATGAAAGAAGTACGACGTGGAACGATCATCAAGGTGGGAAGAACACGAGGAACGAAATACGCGCTTCCCGATGCGAACGATATTTCCTTTTCGGTCACACTGAAAGCAGGCACTGCGGAAGAGGATGTGTGGAACCAGCATGTGAAACAACGACTGTTGACTCTTCCCGAAAACGTGTTCGGCATTTGCAAATACGGATTTTCGGAAATGTTCAACAACGTCATTGATCACTCCGAAGGGCGGCGTGCTGTGTGCACGATCCAATTTCGGGAAGGAAAGGTCAAATTATACGTCAAGGACGACGGCGTCGGAGTTTTCCGCAAGATCGAGCGCGAACTGCACCTCGGCAGTATCCGCGAAGCGATCTTGCACCTATCGAAGGGGAAAGTGACAACGGACCCGCAGCGGCACAGTGGCCAAGGGATTTTTTTCACGTCGAGGGCGTTCGACGATTTTTACATTCTTGCGAACGGGATGTACTACCGTCGTTTCGACGAAAACGACTGGCTGCTCGAACATGAAAAAAACTCCCACGCGACGAAGGGCACGACCATTAAAATGGAAATTGATACCGGATCCGACAAGCAAATGCAGGACGTATACAGGCGGTATGCCGACGCGGACGTCGATGGATTCCGGAAAACTGTCGTCGCAGTTGCCCTGAGCGCCAACGAAAATGATCCACACGTTTCCCGCTCGCAGGCGAAACGATTGCTCATCGGGCTAGAAAAATTCAGGCATATCGTATTGGATTTCAAGGGCGTTCCATCGGTTGGTCAGGCTTTTGTCGACGAGATTTTCCGGGTCTTCCAGAATCAATTCCCCAGCATAGAAATCACGTACGTGAATGCGAACGAAGACGTGGAATTTATGATTCGCGCGACGTTGAGCGAGCAATCATGATCAGCTAATTACCCCCTCGCAGCTTTCCACTCCTCCAGAATTTTGCGCTCCTGCTTACTGAGCTTTGTCGGAATTTCGACCGCTATTTCAACGTAGTGATCACCTGTACGTGAGCGGCCCAGTTCGGGGAGACCTTTGCCCTTCAATCTGAGCACCTGCCCTGGCTGCGTCCCAGCGGGGAGTGTAATGCCCACGGAACCATGAATCGTGTCGACGTCGATCTCTGCACCGAGGACAGCATCGACTACCGGTACCGCCATCGAGGATTTCAAATCCGCGCCCTCGCGCTCGAAGCGGCGATCAGGTTTCACGCGCACTGTCACATAGAGATCGCCTGCACTCTGACCTCGTAATCCCGCATCGCCTTCGCCCTTCAGTCGCAACTGCTGTCCGTCGTCGATGCCCGCAGGAATATCCACCGAAATCGTTTCTGTCCTCTGCATCCGTCCTTCGCCTTTGCACGTGGAGCACGGCGTTTCGGGAAGCGTGCCCGAGCCATGACAGTCGCTACACAGCATTCTCTGCTGAATGGAGCCAAAAATCGATTGCGCCATCCGCGTCACCTGGCCCGTGCCACCACATGTTTTGCACGCCACAGTCTTCGCCCCTTTCGCCGCACCGGATCCTGTGCACGTCTCGCACTCGCGCACGCGTGTGAGACGTAATTGCACCGTGTTCTTCTCAAGCACGTCCGCCAGGTCGATCTCAACTGCGATGCTGCGATCTTGCCCTTGCGTCCGTCGCCGTCCTCCCCCGCGCCCACCGGAGAAAAAGTTCTCAAACAAATCGCCGATATCCCCCATGTCACCCATGTTCCCTTGAAAACCCTGGAACCCAGAAAAATCAAATCCGGCTCCGCCCGGGGCTCCGCCGGGACCTTCGGCCCGCCCAAATCGATCGAAGTTTTGGCGCTTCTGCGGATCGTTCAGCGTCTCGTATGCTTCGTTGATCTCTTTAAACTTCGACTCGGCATCTTTGTTCCCTTTATGTTTATCAGGGTGCCACTCCTTGCTGAGACGCCGGTACGCTTTCTTGATATCGTCCGCGGACGCGGACTTTTCGAGGCCGAGAATGGAGTAGGGGTCACGCGCGATACGCCGCAGTGTACAGCAGAAACCACACTGGCAACGATGGCCGTTTTCTGGTATACTTATTCGATGTCTTCGAGCCCTCTCAAACGCGCTCAGCTGGCCTTCAAAGCCCTCACGCTCTCACTCGGGATCGCGGCCGTTGCTCTGCTGATTCCAGCGCTCGTTCCCGAGGGAGCGCCGACGCAGGCGTTCATCGCGCGGCAGAAAACAATCGATCAATGGGTCGTGATCGAAGCGCAGGAAGTGATGAGTGGCGCAACCGTTCCGCCAGACGTGAACGTCGTGTTCCATATCCCTATGGAGATCGCGAAGATCAACCGGGAGGTACTGCTTGGCCTCGAAGGGGATGACGTCCGCTACTGGGGGTATTGCTATCCGGAAAACGACTCGCCCGAAACAGTGAGTCGGCGCACGGGCCTGAAAGGACTTCTGTTCCTTTCTGAGAAAGAACGTAAAATCCGTGCGACACAAGCCAGGGAAACTGCACCGAAGTACAGTCTTGCGAATCTACCGACGAAGGACGACGTCCTTCGCGCAGCGGCGCGACCGGAAGCAACGATCCGACATCAGATCGATTTCTTCAAAGCAGGCCAACTCTGTTACATCATGGCCGACGAACCACTTGCAATCGGCGTGGATATCGACGGTGACCGGCTGAATAACCGCCTGGAGAAGGACCTCGGAACTGACGAACTCATCGATGATACCGATGCTGACGGCATCCTGGACGGCATCGAATACCGCTACGAAACGAGCCCGACGCTCCGCGACACGGACCTCGACGGCGTGATCGACGGTATCGAAGACGCTAACTGGAACGGCATCATCGACGCAGGCGAAACCGATCCACGCGCCCTCGACACGGACCGCGACGGCCTGTGCGACGGACAATGCCGCAAGAAACTGAGCAACGGGCAAACGCTCTACGTCGGCGAGGATAGAAATCTGGATGGAGAGGTAAGCAGCGGCGAAACTGATCCGCGCCTCGAGGACACCGACGGGGACGGCCTCCATGACTTCCAGGCTTATCTCGTCTGTCTGACCAAAGGCAAACGCGCCTGCAAGTAATACCCACAATCGCTATGCGTACCTTCTTCACATTCCTGCTCCTCGCACTGGTCGTCACGCTGAGCGTGAGCGCCCCCGTTCCGGCTTCGGCGTACATGACTCCTGAAGAGGTGTTGGAAGAAGACGACTTCGTTACGCCGCCGCCAAACTCACGTGGTGCGAAAGCAGCGCGAGCCGCGCAGGAAGCGGAGTACGACGAACGTGCAGCCGATGAGACAACTGCTGCTGAGGCAGCCACCGACGACGAAGAAGACATTCTGGGAAGCAATACACTCGATGATCTCCATGGCGCTGCTGAAAACGAAGAGGAAGAAGTGGTAGATTGGCAAGACGAAGAGGCTGCTTTAAGCGCACAAGAACGGCACAACGAGCGCGTTCTAGAGCGCGTTGAACGCTCCCGCCTCGACGATATGGCCGACAATGGCGTCATCCTCCGTGGCAGTGCCCCCGACGAACCGCTCCATGGAGGCGCTCCATTGGCCCCGACGGGCATGGGCACGGTCGTTATCATCCTCGCCATCGCAGCGGCCACGGGCTACACCCTGCGCAAGGTCCTACGAAGTTGATCGCGACCGATGGAGGTCGGTGCCCGCGCCTGGTAGCGTGCATTTATGAGCACGCTTTCATTCACAGGCAAGCAATGGCTCGAACCGATGCTCCGAACGTCAAACGACCCCTTCGAAACGCTCGCAATGATCGCCACCGCTCGTTCACTGGGAGCAGAATCGCGACCGTGGGAAGATGGTTCGACGTATCCCATGGCGACGAAAGCCGCGGAGCGATTGAAGCACGCAGCAAAGAAGGGGGAAACGATCGGCATCATCGGGGATTACGACTGTGATGGCCTCACGTCGACGACGATCCTCGTCCGACTGATCCGGCGTTTGGGCGCACGCCCTCTTGTGCGACTCCCACACCGTCTGCGTGAAGGCTATGGCGCACAGACAATGCACGTCGATGAAATGCATGATGCCGGTGTAACCCTCCTCTTCATGACCGACACGGGCATCGTCGCGCACGACGCATTAGCGCGGGCGAAAGAACGCGGCATGGATGTCATCATTCTTGACCACCATGCGTTCACCGAACTTCCGGAGGCATTCGCGATCCTGCATCCGGCTCTCACAACACTCATTTCGCCACCGTCCGCAGCGGGCGTCGCATTCGCATTTGCCCATGCAGTCGAAGGTACCCACTGGAACGAGCACTCCATCGATCTCGCGCTCGCGATGACAGGCACGATCGCCGACGTCATGCCGCTGACGCACGAGAACCGCACGATGGTGAAGGACGGACTCGTCGCGCTCTCGGGGCTCGCCTCAAACACAGGCTTAGGAGCCCTCCGGGACCGCAGCGGAATGAGTAAAACCCCCACAGCGACGGACATCGCGTTTCGCCTTGCTCCACGCTTGAACGCTGCAGGAAGATTGGACGACGCAATAGTCGGCTTGAGTGCGCTCCTCGGCGACCTTACGCGTGTCGACGAATTGGAACGACTCAATGCGCAGCGTCAGCAGCTCACGCGTGACTGCATGGAGGAAGCTTTCGCAATGATTGATGAGACAACACTCTCCTCATTCCTCTGTGTTGCGTCCAAAAATTTCCCGAAGGGGATCGTTGGCCTCATCGCCGGAAAGCTCACGGAGAAGTATGGACGTCCGAGCGCCGCGATCGCTATCGACGATGGACGATGCACCGCATCACTCCGCGGAATTCCCGGTCACGACATCGCTGCTGCTCTGCGAAACAACGCTGCGCTCTTCACGACATTCGGCGGTCACGCACTGGCCGGAGGATGTTCGTTCCTGGAAAAAAATCTCGCCGAGGTCGCCGCAGCGCTCGACGCGGACGTGCGTTCGACTGTGTCTTTCGACGTCCTGCACCCAACGCTGACGATAGATGCGCTAGCAGACGCCTCGCACCTCTCGCTCGCACTCGTCGACGCACTCTCGACGCTCGAACCGTTCGGGCAGGGGAATCGCGAACCTCTCTTCCTGGTCTCGGGACTCTCACTCAAAAACGTTCGTCGCGTGGGCAACGATGCTCAACATCTACAGGCAAAAAATGGCGACATAGGCATTATTGGATTCGGTTTAGGAGATCTCGCTGGCTCACTGAGCGAACCCGTAGATCTGGCATGTCGAGTGACAGCGAACGTCTGGAACAGCACGAAGAACGTGCAGCTCTCAGCAGTTGATATCCGAAGCGCTCAAACAGGCGCCAGCTTGCCCTCCATCTCGAACGCCGCCATGACGGGCACGTTCAAAGCTGATGCAATCTTGTAGGCGAGGAGGATCGACGGGTTGGATTGTCCGCGCTCGATCGACATGATGGTCTGGCGCGAGACTCCCGTGCGGAGCGCTAGTTCTTCCTGCGTCATTCCGTGTTCGAAGCGCAGACGGCGAATGTGGTTCTTAAGGGTGACCGGCATAACGGGCCACCATCTTACGGAGGGAAACTTCCCGCGCAAGCGTATTTTTTTAGAGCATCACGAACGGCCTTGCGAACGCAGACGATTCCATTTCAACGTCGCAATCGCGACGAATGCAACGAACGTCATGACGCCAAAGATTGCAACAGCGGAGACAATCGCAGTGACATTTCCCTGCAACGCGTACCCCGCACCGATCGCGGACCCACCCCAGAGCACCGCACCGATGGACGCCGCCGTATAGAACTTCGCGGGGTGCATATGCAGCAATCCTGCAGCAAACGCGACCGTTGGGCGAAGTGCTCCGACGAATTGCCCACCGATCACCGCCCACATGCCCGCCGAACGGACAAATTCTTCTCCTCGCTTTCGAGCATCATCGGGCAAACGTAATGCCCGGATAATCGCAGGCCCGGCGAACATGCCTGCGTAGTACAAAGCAGTATTACCGACGAGCGATGCGACGACTGCCGCGAGGGCGAAGAGAAGCAACGAGAGTGGATCGGAGGCGAGCGAGCCAGCAATAACAATGGCGGTGATCCCGGGCGACACGAAGCTGAACGGTGGAATCACTTCGACAATCGCAAACGCGAAGACTGCGACAGCGCCGATGGAACGAACCGCACCACGCGCATGTTCAGCATCAAGCAGTGTGCGTAGTCCCATGTCTTCTGCGATGAGCAGAAGCGCGATCGGAATGAGATACCATGCAAACCACGCGAAACTGTTCTGGCGAACAAATCGTCGCAAGAACAAGATTGCAGCCAAACTCACCACAGCGGAAACAACCAAGCCTGTGAGTGCAGCGGGGAGGGGAGGGAACACCACTGTACCGTCATACGCATCGAGTCCTGTCTTTGCGACTGCACCGGCAATGATCGGCATTGCTATGAGGAACGAAAAGTCGAGTGCTTCAGAACGCCGGACGCCAAGAACGCGCGCCGTGCTCACCGTAAGGCCTGAGCGCGACACACCGGGTAGAATCGCAACGGCTTGTGCAATACCCATGAGCACTGCCTCAACGAGGCCTGGTTCCTTCGCCGCCCTTCGACTCCCGATGAATTCCCCCACGATGAGAAAAGCAGCCGTGATTAAGAACCCAACAGATGCCGCAGTGAGTGTTCGGAGTCCTGCAATGCCATCTTCAAAGAGTAACCCTGCACACACACCGGGCACTGTCGCAACAATGATCATCACCGCCATGCGCCATGCCGATCGATCACCTGACAACAACCCCTTCATGAGTCGCACCCATACATCGCGGAATCCGACAAAAATCGCGAGTAAGCTTCCGCAGTGCAGGAGAATATCGAACCCTAAGGCATCGCGGCCAGTGGTCTGAAGATCAAGAAAACGCTGCACAACGACCAAATGCCCGTCGCTGGAGATAGGCAAAAACTCCGTGATTCCCTGCACAATGCCAAGAAACGCCGCCTGGGTAATATCCATAAACCGCCATCACCATCTCATAACTGTGGAAGGTATGCCAGACGTCCTTTTTGCGATACGGAAGCCAGCGGATGTAGATTTGAATAGAGAATGTCTTCACAATTTCCATTTCACGGCATCTTTTCGGGCCTTGGGCAAGACGACGTAACACCTGACGAGACGTCTGCGAAGAAAACGACGTTGCCGCAGAACGGCACAGGTCAAGTCGCGGTCGATATTTATGAACTCGACAACTACTACATCATCCGCGCGCCGATCGCTGGCGTGAAACTGTCGGACCTCGACATCGAAGTCGCGGATAACCAGCTCACGATCCGCGGGAATCGACAGCAAGGGGAGAGTGTTCCGGAGGATCAGTTCTACATCCAGGAATGTTTCTGGGGGCCATTTGCACGCACCGTCACCCTGCCGTTCGTCATCGACCCAAAGAAAATCCGCGCGACGTTCAACCGTGAGTGCATTCTGAAAATCCTCGTGCCGAAAGAGGAACGAGTGAAGATTGTGCGGATTAACGAGGGGTAAACAGAGGCCTCAGGCCGCCAATCTATACAGCGCCTCGGAGTGAATGTCTTGCAGTGTATTCTTCACACCCTCTTCATCTCCCGTCAGGGCAAAGTCCGCCACGAGCATGTGCCCCGTAAGTGCGGCAATCACTGTGCATGCCTCTCGACGCATATCCGCCGACCATCGCTCCGAAATATCGAGCAAATCCTGCAGCTTGTGCGCATGCGCGAGAGCACCGGCGACGAACTCGATTTCCTGCGAGAGCGGGGACATAGATGTGTGTGGAATTGATGTGAATGTTTCGAGACAGTATAGCCGTTTTCGGCTGTTGAGTCAAAACCCGCACAAGCGACGTCCGGTGTGGCCCGGCTTGTAGCCGGAGCAGAGACGGATACAATGCGCGCGATGAAACTCACGCAAGCAGTGTTCCCTGTCGCGGGTCTTGGGACTCGCTTCCTTCCATGGACGAAGATCGTCCCCAAGGAATTGCTTCCGATTGGCAACATGCCGATCATCGCGCTGCTCGTCGACGAAGCGATGTCCGTCGGTATTAGTGATATTTGTCTCGTCATCAGTCAGGGAAAGGAGTCGATTCCAAAGTTCTTCGAACCGGACGAGGGCCTGAATGCGATTCTGGAGAAAAAGGGAAAGTCCGAGAAACTGAAGGAGCTCGCGAAGTACAACGAAGTTCGCTTCCACGTCGTGTATCAACGTGAACAGCTCGGCGACGGTCATGCAATCGTGCAGGCAGCAGACTGGGTCCACAGTGACCACGTCGCAATCTTCTTCGGCGACGATCTGATCGTGCACGAACGCAGCGGCATTCGGCAATTGAGCGAAACGCTCGATCTGTCACCCGAGAAAGACCGAACGACGGGTGCGATCTTGGCGCTGGAGAACCTCCCGCGGGAAGAAGTCTACAAATACGGCGTCGTGGATCCCGAAAGCCAGGTCGGTCAGCTTGTGAAGGTGAAAGGCCTTGTCGAAAAGCCGAAGGTTGAAGAAGCCCCCTCAACACTCGGGATTGTCGGGCGATACATCATTCCGCGCTCGACGTTCGACATTCTCCCAACGGTGAAGAGTGGCCATGGGGGCGAGATCCGTCTCATCGACGCGCTCATTGCCCAGAAAAACGACATCGCGATCTACGGATGCGAGTTCGAAGGCAAACGCCTCGATACCGGGCGCCCTGAAGGCTACAAGGAGGCGGTGCAGGTGTTGGGGTGATCAATTATTTCTTGTAAATGCGTCCGCGAAAATCCATATCCTGGACGACATTTTTCCCGTCTACGCGTACAAAAAGAATTCGTATGTCGCCGATTCGGCAACGAAATGTATTTTTCAATCCTTTGAGCGATACAATATCCAAACCATTGAGTATATCATCCTGGATCAGGGCCATGACAGTCAGTAAGCGGACGCGCTTCGCACGATCGATCTTCCGAAGAAACTTCTCGATCTTATCCACTCATTTCTTATGCCTGCGCGACCTCGGAGTATCGAGCTTCTTTGAAATTTTCTTCATGTGCTTCAGCAATTCGTCTGCAGGGATTCCATCCGGAAAGTGGATTCCGAACCGTTCTGCATCCTCATAGAACACGGCATTCAAAATAGGTTTAATGAGCAATCCCTCTTTTTTTTCAACCGCCATGAAGTGTTTCGTCGGGAATTGCGTACGCCACTTCTTCGGCAGCGTGACCGCGCCGTTGCCCCACATACTAAGTGTTTGCGTCGTCATAGAAGAAATACTAGTATTACTAGTATATCGTACCAGATGAGAAAGGTCAACGATCGATGAAGCTGATAGAAGAGTATTATTGCGACTGCTAGATTGAAGGTAAGCGACTCGATATGGGCGACGTGAGGGCTACCAGAAGGCCGTGAGGGTCTTGGGTGAACAATTGTTTTCGACCTTGCTTAAAAAACCACCAAACAAATATGTCTGGTGGTCAGTGCTTCCCTCGATAACATAGGAGGAAGCATCCCCCTAAGAACGATACGGCGCACAGCAGGTACACCGGTACGTACGCGATGCCGTATTCCTTGCTTGCGAACAACGCGGCAATGACCGCAAGACCGAAACGCATGGCTAGCATACGCAGAGGATGCTTCGCCTGCCACGTTCGTTCGATAAGGCTTGGTGCGCCGAACGCCAGAAGGATAGCGAACAGTGCATCCCAATGCTCCAACCGAAATCCGATGATCATCATCCCGATAGCACATTGCCATCGGAACATCTCCCGCAAAGAGAAGCGCATGTTGAACTCCTTTCGATGTGAAAAGGACCAGGTCTATCCTACACCTTGTTATTAAAGGCGTCGATCCTTACTTCCCACTCCGCAACTCTCTTTCGAGTAGTTCAACCTCATCCCGTAAATCCGCTGCCTTCTCAACCCCTCGGCTCGCTACGCTCACTCGAGGTGACAGAAGGAATTCATTTGCCGGAACGTAACTCTCTCTCGAGCAACTCGATTTCATCTCTCAGGTCAGCAGCTTGTTCAAATTGCAGATTCTCCGCAGCAATTTCCATCTGCGCGTTGAGTTCGGCGATAAGTTTCTTCTTCTCATCGCGTGGGATTTTCGTGTGATCGCGCTTCGGGCGACGCAGCTCGAGTTTGCGTTGCTCCTCGGAGATATCGTGCACGGCTTTCATGATCGTCTGCGGCGTGATGCCGTGCTTCTTGTTATAGGCCATTTGAATCGTACGGCGGCGCTCCGTCTCGTCGAGCGCCCCTTTCATCGCATCGGTCATCTTGTCGGCGAAGAGCGTCACGTGGCCATTCACGTTGCGCGCGCAACGCCCGATCGTTTGGATGAGCGCATCGCGCGAGCGCAGGAACCCCTGCTTATCGGCATCGAGAATCGCAATGTAGCTCACTTCCGGCAGGTCCAAGCCCTCGCGGAGCAGGTTAATACCCACGAGAATATCGATTTCACCCGTACGCAGCTTCCGGAGGATCTCGATGCGATCGAGTGTCTCGACGTCGCTGTGGAGGTACTGCACGTTGTAGCCCTTCTCGTCGAAGAACTTCGTCAGGTCCTCGGCCATGCGCTTCGTCAGCGTCGTGAGGAGCACGCGCTCGCCGCGCTTCACCGTCTGGTCGATCTCGAACGTGATGTCTTGGATTTGGCCCTTCGTCGGCTTCACCGTGACAACAGGATCGAGAAGACCGGTCGGGCGGATAATCTGCTCAGCAAAACAATTCTTGGGAGTGTGCTCGTACTCGTATTTGCCTGGCGTAGCCGACACGTAGACACGCTGCGGGCAACGCTCCTCAAATTCAGCAAACGTCAGAGGCCGATTGTCATGGCTACTCGGGAGACGAAAACCGTAGTCGACGAGCGTCTGCTTACGGCTGCGGTTTCCCTCGCTCATGCCTCCCACTTGGGGGATGGAAATGTGCGACTCATCGATGAGCAGTAAAAAATCCTTCGGAAAGTAATCGAGGAGTGTCGACGGGGGAGAACCCGGAGGTGCTCCTTCGAGGTACCGAACGTAGTTCTCGATGCCCGTGCAGTAACCCGTCTCCTTCAGCATTTCGACGTCGTACTCCGTACGCATACGGATACGCTCTGCTTTGGCCAATTCACCCGCCTTGAGCAATTCCGCCTCGCGATCCTTTAGTTCCGCCATAATTCCGTCGACTGCACGGTCGATCTTCTCCTTCGTTGTCACGTTGTGGCTCGCCGGAAAGATCATCACCTCCTGAAGCTCGTGAATCACTTCGCCCGTGAACGCATCGACCTCCTGGATGACATCAATCTCTTCGAATGGCATCTCGATGCGGATGACCGTGTCACCGTTTGGAGGAAAGACTTCCACCGTGTCACCGAGCACGTGGACCATGCCCTGCTTGAACTCCATGTTGCTTCGTCGATACTGAATATCGGTGAGGCGACGAAGAAATTTATCACGCTGTACTTGGTCGCCGCGCGTCACTTTAATCGCGAGCGCCTCGTAATCGCTCACATTACCAAGACCGTAAATACAGCTCACAGAAGCCACGATTAGGACATCGCGACGGGTGAGCAAATTGAAGGTCGCGGCATGACGATACTTCTCAATCTCTTCGTTGATACTCGCATCCTTCTCGATGTACGTATCGGTGTGTGGGACATACGCCTCCGGCTGGTAGTAGTCGTAGTACGAGACAAAGTACGACACAGCGTTCTCCGGGAAGAACATTTGGAACTCACTGCACAGCTGCGCCGCGAGCGTTTTGTTATGTGCGAGCACGAGTGTCGGACGCTGTACCGCCTGCACCATGTTCGCCATCGTGAAGGTCTTCCCCGTGCCGGTGGCCCCCAGGAGCGTTTGGTGTTTCTCACCGGCCTTCAACCCCTTCACCAACCGTTCGATCGCCGCGGGCTGGTCACCCGTGGGCTGAAAGGGCGAAACGAGCTTGAATGACTGATCTTTCATAAGACAGGGCATTGTAGCGCATTGGTACAACCCCTCCAACAAGCAGCCCCCATCTCACCCATTTCCGTACAACTAAATCCTCTTGTCTTTTGTCACCACAAAGGCTGGAATGTCCAACTTTATGGCATACATCGACGAACCCGGCATCCTCCGCACCGATCCCGAATTTCGGATGACAAGACGCAACCTTGCGGAACTTGTGCGTAACACACCTGCATCGGCCCTCGATCCGGAAGATTCATTGGATCTCGATCTCATCCAGAACGCGAGAGCGAGGTTCGTGCGGATTCTGCTTTTAAACAGCAGCGACGCTATTCGCGGCGAACGGCAGGGAATCATCGATCTTGAACTTCGCGCACCATTCTCCCATAGCCAAGGAAAAATTCTGACGCCGCAAGATCTAAAAGAGGATGCAACCGCGCAGGAAGACACGCTGCAAATGTGGCTCGGGGAAGAATGGAGCACATCACTTTTGGAGCGCCTCCCGACGAGCCAACGCATCATGGCCCTCCGCTACGCCTACAGCTGTCGTGCCAGAAAACTAGACAGCAACATCCGTGCAGGGAAGCCCGGCATGCTGGAGATGGGGGAGCGCCTCGCAGTCCTGGAAGAACGGTGCTCAAGCGCTATTGCACGCGTTCTTCGTCATCGAGAGGCATAAATCCTTGCATCCAGAGCCTGCGAATGCTGGACTGTTCCTCCTGTGATCGAAGAATACATCCCCGACGATGCGCCGCTGGCCTGGTTAGATCACAAGTACCCGATGGAAATCGAGTCTGGCGCATATTGGGAAAGCTTTGGCGAGCTTGCACAACACGTCGCAAAAATAAGTAAGAGTGCGAAGAAGATATCCCGAACGAAATATACAAATTTCAACGAAGATTTCTATTTGAACGGTACTATCCAACCGGACACTGGATATTGGTCCGTGCACGCAGGGCTCCACTACATCCAACGCGTCGAGATACGAACATTCCAGCAACAGAAACGCCGCGACCCCGAGTGGGATTTAGGAGCAATGACCGTGCAGACAACACACTTCGCCGAAGTGCCGGACATGGTGTTGCATGATGCGGTCATGCGACTCACTCAATCGGAGCGTCGTGACATTATGAAAACGATCTGTTCGTGCGAATACCAATCGCTCGTTGGTAACGTGCACCCCAATGGTTCGTACCACGGTGAAATCCAGCAATTCGTACGCCACGCCTACGAAATGCTCATGCGCGGACAGATGCATACATCGTTCGGAATGGACATCTCGCCCCTTCCACCAATGAAGCAATCCGAAGAGCGAAAAAGGAGAAAGAAACGATCGTAATGATAGAATAAACAGCCTTTTTCCAATGCCCGACCAACTCGATAACCACAGCGGCCCAGAAGAAAATGTAGACCTCACCTACGCCTTTGCAGAGATCTTCGTACTGTGTGCTACCTTCTCCGCCGAGATACGAGAGCTGGTGTTCAAGGGCGATGAGGCGGACGTATCACCCGAGGCTCTTATAAAGTATTCGCAACAGGTACGACTGTCGATGAATGAACAGCGACGATCCGACCAAGAAAGAGGGGAAGGCGAATTGAGTATCGGCGTGACACTGAAGCTTTCGTTCAACGAAGAATCCCGTCCGCTTCGCCATGGCATTCTCATCTCACGCTCGGGGGAGATGTACCAAGTTTCCCCCTCGCTTTCCAGGCGCGTCTTTCGTGACCTCAGTCAAATATCGCGCGATGCCGTCGCGGAGTACATGACATGCGATGCCGAAATGAACCTGAGTCACATCTTTGAAAGCCGGCAACAGTGGAACCTCCTGCAAGGATTGCCTGAACGCGTTCAGCGGCTGCGCGAGCAAATAGAGACGGGAAATCTTCCGGCTCCACCGACGTCGATTTCTCCGGTATCCTGGGAAAGCGATGATTGACCTCCAAGATCTCCGAGCTCGGCCCGAAGTCTACCAAGAAGCCGTCAAGAACAAGGGCGTGAAGTCGGATGTTTTGGCATTCATGAAGCTCGACGAGGAGCGCCGCGAGTTGCAGCAGCACGTCGATGCCATGCGCAGTGAGAAAAATACTGTCAGTAAGGCTGTGCCGCAGATGAAAGGCGACGAGAAGGCCAAAGCGATCGCAGACATGAAAGCGCTCGGCGATAGACTCAAAGAGAAGGAAGAGCGCTATGCGGTGGTGGAAGCAGAATGGAACAAAGTCATTCTCACGATCCCGAACCTGCCGCTGCCGGGCGTGCCAGTCGGCCACAGCGAAGAGGAAAACGTGGTCGCGAAGACGGTTGGTACGCCGAAGAAGTTCGATTTCCCGGTAAAGGATCACATGGCGCTCGGTACGGCCCTCGACATCATCGACGTTGAGAAAGCTGCGATCGTCAGCGGCTCGCGCTTTGCCTACCTGAAGGGCGACGCTGTCCGTCTCCAACTCGCGATCATGCACTTCACGTTCGATACGTTGGGGGACGAAAAAATCATCGCGAAAGTCGCGAAGGACTTGAAGCTGAAGCTCTCGACAAAGCCTTTCGTACCGATGCTCCCCCCGGTGATCATGCGCCGCGATGTGATGGAGCGAATGGACCGCCTGCAACCCGAGGAACAGCGCTATCTGCTGCCAGAAGACGACCAGGTGCTCGTCGGCTCCGCAGAGCACACGATGGGCCCGTACTACATGGAAGAGGTCATCCCTGAAGAACAGCTCCCGATCCGCTACGTCGGCTACTCCTCAGCCTTCCGCCGTGAGGCGGGCACCTATGGCAAGGACATGGGCGGAATCCTCCGCGTTCATCAGTTCGATAAGTTGGAAATGGAATCGT
>CAYQJY010000002.1:0-28293 GCA_964418005.1 uncultured Candidatus Peribacteria bacterium | reverse complement strand
GTCCTTCAGGGAATTATCAACTTTGTAGACAACCTGCGTCACCGGCATCTCCTTCTCCTGCGCCGTCTGCAACGTGATGGCGCGGTAGTGTTCGAGGTGCCAGTTGAGCGACATCGGCAGCGGCAACCCGACGATGAGCGTGTCGTTTTCAATACCCAGAATCGCCGTGTCTTTAAACCACGTAATGAACTGACTACGCGGCACTTTCTGCTCGAGAGAGCGCAGCATGGTGAGCCATTGTTCCTTGAAGACGGCGGACGCCGGGGCGCCCGTCGTACTAGGAAGCAAAGAGACGGAGGACGTCATAGAACGTGACAAGGAGGATGACCGCAAGCAACACGATGAAGCCGATCGCGTTCGTGACCGCTTCGACTTTGCGCGTGCCCGGTCGGACGACGAGTTCACTGAGGACAAAGAGGAGGCGTCCACCGTCGAGCGCGGGGAATGGAAGCACGTTGAGAATCGCTAGACTCAAACTCAGGAGTGCGACGAGACGAAGGTATACGCCGAAGCCCTCTTGTACCGACGAGTACGTCAACTGTGCGATGCCAACGATCCCCGTGACGCCCTGCGGCACCGTCCCCTGGCTCGCGAGCGAACCGAAGAGTCGTGCAATACCGATCACTGTTTCGTTGGTCACGACTCTGACTTCGCGAAATGCCAACATTGTGGCTTGCCACAGCCCACGAAGAGGTGCCGACGACTCGACGATCACCGTGCGAAGGTACACGCCCGTCTTCCCGCCCGTGACCGCCACCGTCACCGGCGGCATGGCACACGGAACGTCGAGACGCGCACCCGGTGCGCAAAGCACGTACTGCACACGACGCTTCGACGACTGGAGTCGCACGACGTCATCTGCGGTCGAGACATTCTCGCCATCAACAGAGAGAATAAAACTCCCACGAGCAATGTCAGCATCAGCGGCACCTCCGCCTTCGAGCACGTCGTCGATCACGACACCTGTACGCATCGTCAGTTCACCACGGTCGGCAGCGGCGCGCATATCGTCCAGCTTGAGGTACGTCGGCACCCAGTGGCCGAACGAAAAGCCGCCAATGAAGATGACGACCGCAACGATAAAGTTCATCGCGACACCAGCGAGCAAAATCCCTGAACGCTTCGCGATGGACGCACTCGGGAAGCTCCCCTTTGCATTGGCGGAAGGACCTGTTGCATTCTCCCCCTTCAGCCGCACGAATCCACCGAACGGAATCCAGTTCAGTGTGAAATTTGTGCCCCATTTCCGAAAGAGCGTTAGCGCTCTGGGCGGCAGCCCGAAGCCGAATTCTTCCACCTCGACACCACTCCATCGGGCAACCAAAAAGTGTCCCAATTCGTGTACGATGACCAGTCCCGTGATCAGGAGAATGAAAGCCACTGCGGACAGGACGACGACCATCGGCACCGCATCGTAGCGAGTGTGTGGAAAACGGAAAAGTTTTCCACACACATTGGATTGCGGCCCGGGAGCACCGCGTGCGCAGTAGCACTTGGTCAAACGAAAGCGACTGCGAGTGTTAACGCATCGACACGTGGAACTCCCGCTTCTCGCAGTGTGCATGCG
The DNA here is from genome assembly GCA_964418005.1 of uncultured Candidatus Peribacteria bacterium. Taxonomy (GTDB): domain Bacteria; phylum Patescibacteriota; class Gracilibacteria; order Peribacterales; family Peribacteraceae; genus DALYDP01. The sequence continues at coordinate 26,726 of CAYQJY010000002.1, read as the reverse complement.
CACGTCTCGAGGGTTGCACCAGACGTCACGACATCGTCCACGAGCACCACACGCTCAGGAAGCACTTCCCCGCGCCACGCAAAAGCACCCTCTAAAGCCGTGCGACGATCACTGTGTTTTCGCTGTGCCTGTGCCCCCGTTGCTCGCGTACGTTCGAGGAGCTCCGAGACGGGCCACGCACGCTCCGTAGAGACTGCGTCCGCAAGCATGCGCGCCTGATTGAAGCCTCGCAGAAACTCCCGGGACCAATGGAGCGGCACGGGGCAGAGCACGGGCGGTGGCCACTCCGGCATGAAGTGTGATGCATCTGCGAGCATCCGCCCGAGCTCATCGGCGTAGGCCGACATGCGTCGATACTTGAACCGCCGGATCGCTTCTTGGAGCAGCGGTGTCGCTGCATACGACGCGCCACAGACGAGGCGATCGATCGACGGAAGCCCGTGCTTCATAAGCGCAGGGCCTTCGAACCGCAGGGGATGTGCTCGCAAAGCTTGCCGTTCGCTGTCTGTGAGCCACGTTCCACCCTCACGTCTCAGCGAGACTGTGGGAAACAGGAGATCGAGCAGGAAATCGCGCATACCCATAGTTTCAACAGTCCCCCGCCCTCTTGGGAGATCCGTCGGAACCTGTCTTGTGACCCCTAGCCCGAATTGCTACGCTGCTGCGGCTTTTCGGCGTTCCGTCCAAACAGCGAACATCCTTCAGAACATCGGGCAATTAGCTCAGTTGGTTAGAGCGTCACATTGACATTGTGAAGGTCACTGGTTCGAATCCAGTATTGCCCACCATGGAAACGACCTAAAATAAGGACATGAGCAATCAAGAACACGAGGGCGAATTAATTCGAGCACTAGAATTCGCATATCGAAACCCGATGGGTTTCACCAAGGAGCAACTAGCCGAACACTTAAAAACCGATCATGGGAAGTGGGGAGATGTATTGAAGCATCAATTCGGAGGATCAAACTCAAGCAGTGAAAAAGATCGACTCTTTCTAAGCAACAGAGATAACGGCCAATACGCATTGTCAGTCGAGGGTACAAAGATGTTTTTTGATGTTATTGAAATCCAAGAAGCAAAAAAACAGGCAAAATCTGCAGATCGACTCGCTAAATTTTCGATCGGAATTTCGATAGTCGGCGTCATTCTCACTGCAATTATCCAAATATACACAACAACAACTATCGAATTCACTGAACGTCAGCTATTGGAAATTCAACGGCTTATGGGCAATTAGCTCAGTTGGCTTCGTTTCGCTTGCGAAACGAACAGAAGGAAAACGTCACGTCGTCACAGAATTGACATTGTGGAGGTCACTGGTTCGAATCCAGTATTGCCCACCATCCTACGCCAAGGCTTCGGATGGCCTCCGGCCATCAGAACCGCAGGCGGAGGTTGTCCGCCGAAGCTTTAGCGAAGGTGGACTCATCATGGCAGGCCATGAATGCTTTTACGTTACAATCTCTCCATGACCAAGACTGAAAGAGAACATGTACCGGCTGATAAGCGCTTAGCGGAAGTTGCTTTGAAAGTGACAAACATGGAAGCGATGACAAATTTTTATGAGACAGCAATGCAGCTCCGACTTCTTCGAAAGGAACCGCATATGGCGTTCCTCGAAATACCCGGCGGCTTCAAAGGTCACACCAGCATTCTCGCCTTGTTCAAACGAAAGACCGACGAGGTACAAGGTGCACTCGATCACATCGCATTTTCGATCGATTTGAAAGATTACGAGCGCGAAAAAGAGCGATTGGAACGTCTCGGATTCACCGTTCGAACCTCGCAGCATAACTGGGTCCAATGGCGCAGCCTGTATGTGAATGACCCCGAAGGAAACGAGGTGGAGCTTGTGTGCTTTGACCCTTCCATTCCAAAAAATTTCGACAGTTAATTCCGCTCTCCGATTGCATATGCACCAACACTCACGATGATCTACCTGTTCCTACTCTTCTTCGGCGGCGCATTCATTTTTTTGTTTCTCGCAGTCCGCAAAGCGAAACGGAGCATGTCATGGCCAGCAACGCACGGCACCATCCGCACCTCGCAGCTCAGGCGCACGACCGGTCGCGCAGGGTCTTATTACCCCGCTGTGTCGTACGAGTATTCCGTCGCAGGGAAAACGTATACGGGCACGACGGTCGCCGTGATCGTCGATGGAATCTCGCGTTGGGAGGCCAGATCGATGCTCCTCGGCACACAACCTCTGCCATACCTCGTTGGGCAAACGCTCACCGTCTACTACAACCCTTCGGACAACGCTGAGAGTGTGCTTGTTCGTGGTACGACGACACGCGGAATGATCTTTCTCTGGGTGACAGGATTAGGCTCTTTGATCATTATTGGCACGATTTTCTACGGTCTCACTCACGGCCCCAATTTCTAACATGCAGAGTTCAGATAAAGCGCATCTGTAAGCCAGAAACTAATAATACTATTTCACATTAATTCTATCTTTTCGCAATATCTGCGCCCTGCTCAAAAGTGGGTTTTTTCGCTATAATAAGAGGATTTCTATGCAAACACACACACCCATCCAACTTGAGTCTTCCCCCGTGCTCGCATGGGAGGCCTTGTCGCATCCCTCCGTAGAACGCACGAAGCGCTGGTACATCACGGCGGGGTCTATCGCAGCGATCGTCTCGATCTACGGACTCTTCACCGGATCGTGGTCGACTGCGGTCGTGTGTCTGGTCGCGGCAGCCTTGTACTACCTCATCCACGATCATAAGCCCCTCTCCATTCGCATCGAGCTCTACGAGAGCGGTGTGCGCTTCGACGGCGATTTCTTCCGCTGGGATGAGCTCGTCGGGTTCTGGTTCCTCCGCACGCCCACCTACATCGAACTTCGATTGGTTGCGAAGAAGCCGCACAAGAGGATGGTCATTCAACTTGGCGACCTCGATCCGGAGCGTTTGGGGATGATTCTCGGACAGCGTTTACCCGAGCTGAAAGGCAAACGTGAAGGGTTACTTGACACTTTTATTCGTATTTGTAAACTGTGAATGCTGCGGTCTGAACGCCGCTGGCACGACGCTGTGAACAGCCCCCCGAACGACGGGGAGGCCCGCTTGCTGTGGTTCGCAAGTAACCCACCCCCTCCCGGCACCCCCTCTCCGGGAACGCCCGGCAATCCGAATAATCAACCGGAAACGCCAGAACAGGCTGAAGCGAACCGCCTGGAGCAGGAACGAAGGCAGCGGGAACAGGAGGCGGCCGAGGCGATCACTGTCGAGCAAAAATTGCAGCGTCGCCAGGCGGAGCAAGCGTTGATGAACGGCGAACATGCTCCCGAGGAAAGCGATGTTCCAGCTGCGAAAGACGTCTTGGCGCGCGTGAATGCGCTGCACAAGAGGCTGAAATCGATGAAGGACACCACGGAGGAGATGACTGAAACAGCGCAGCACCTCAAAGACGCTCACGGACACGCACCGGTCGCGGAAGTGAAAGCTGTCGGAACTGTCGTCGATGGCCTCTGGGATGCGATCGAGACAGTCGCGTTGCCGATCCAGGCCCTCAAACTGGACAAATGGGAGAGCGGCAAGATGACCCCGTATGAATTCCTCCACCATCTTGCGACCTACAACGAGCAGATGGATGAGCTCGATCAGGAACAAATGCATCAGGAAGCGACGAATACACTCGATGTGAACGCACGCATGACGCCCGTGCAATGCCAGAAACGGAAGCAGGCGCGCGACTACTTATACGAGCAGGCGAAGAAGGCCGTCGAAGACTGCAAGAAGCGCAAGCCCGAACACTTCTCCGAGGAGCAGATCCTGAACGTGCAGCCGCTCACACCGCAACAGATCTGGGACCTCTACAACGAACAGGAGAAAAAAGACATCATCAACACGATCTCGAAGGCGGCAGGCGTCGACCTCATTAAGGTCAATGCCGAGGACGATATTAGTGCTATCACTCAGAGCCTCGAGAAGCCAGTCTCGAAAGAGAAAAAGCCAATCGAGGAGATGATTCTCATCTACCAACGCAAACTCCTCGAGCTTAAAAATAACCACGACGACACATCGCACGGATCAGCCATGAGCGGCGGTGAAGGTGGCGGCCACGGAGGAGGCATCATGGATGTCGTCAGTACGGTGCAGACCGCCTTCAACAGTATGAATCAGTCGCTCGGCATCGAGTGGCTGACGCTCTACGAGCTGAAAGCGGCGTTCGACGAAGTGATCGAGAGTATCAAAGAGGTTCGCAAGCGCGGCAGCGCAAGCCGCATCGCGCGCGCGGCACTCGCGATGGGCCGTGTAGCAAGCTTTATCCCCGGCTGCGGCGGCGACGACCTCGTGAACGTTCTTGACGAGCTCCTCGATCACAAGAACAACGAAATCAAGGACGCCTACAAGAAAGAGCTCGCGAGCTCTCGTGAGGACCTCGGCTTCAAAGATCTGTTCATCGGCGGTCATGGCGGCATCAGCCGCATGCAGTACTACATGAACTTGGGCGATACGAACCGCAGCCGCGCAATCCTGGAATTCGCCGCCGACAAGGCTCTCTTGTACGGCATCGAAGACAAGACCCCCGACACGTACATGATCCCGCCGAAGCGCTACACGTTGCGCCAAGTGCTACCGCCCGAATGGTCGAATCACCAGGTCGGTCAGTACTTCGACAACCTGCGCTACGCGAACAACCAGGGCCAGAAGAAGCAGGTCGAAGCCGGCGAGAACCTGGTCAAAGGCCGCGACACCCTCGCAGGGTACCTCGATCCGTTCAAGGGCATCCTCAACAGCATGTCCCTCTGGCTCGCGAAGGGCGTCGCCGAAGCCGCACTCAAGAAAATCAAGAAGGGAGAAATGGCCGCGTCGCTCACGCTCATCGTGCTCGATGCATGGGAACACAACCCGCTCTTCCGCGAGTACGTCCCGATGGAATACCTCGCACGCTTCTCGGGCGACCACAAGCAGCTGCTCGTGGGCATGCTGAAGTACGATCAGGGTCACCTTATTGCCGGAGCGCAAGAACCAGGATACGAGACGCTCGATTTGGAGAAGGCTCGTGTGAAACCTCGCCCGGGAGAAGAAGCACCTGAACCGCGCCTCGGTCCGTACGTCGCCGCCGTCCGGCGCTACGTCGACGATAACCTTCCTGGGTTGAAAGAAAATGACCCACAGAAGTATTTCTCCATCGTTGCAAAACTGCTCGCATCGCAGACGGTTGAAGAAGGGGGCAAAACGCTGACGATCTACAGCGATGCGATCATGCCGTACCACATCAAATACAAGCCGGATGAAATGCGCGAAGCGAACGTGGAGGCCCTCGGTGACGACAACTTCGTCGAACGGTCGGAGATCATCAATACAACCGTCGAAGTCATGAAGGCGATCGGCTTTGTTGATCAAAACGGCTTCAAGCACAATATGAAGGGGCGCTACTTCTTCTCGCAAATCATCGACAACTATTCGGAGCTCGTCGAGAAATCGAACAAACTCCGCACGGCGGGCAAAACGGCTGAGGCGAATGAATTGCTCAAGGCGTCGGAGAACTTCAAGAACAAGCTCAACCCGCAAATCGATCTGTGGATCGAGGATGCCATGAACGCAGGAGGCGCAAACAAAATCCTCAAAGTCCTGCACAAGGACCAACGCCGCTACCTCTTGCTCACACTGCTCCAGAAAGGACTCCTCTCTATTAGCAAGGTTCAAGAACTGGCAGACAAACGGCCGGCAGCGCAAGAGCTACTGGACCAGTACGAAGGGGTGACGGAGCGCTCTCCACGGAATAACGCCGCAGGCAGCGGCTCGGCAAATCCGGCAGGTGCCACCGCCGCGTGACCGATCGGCCGTGAACCGTTAGAGTCGGTCCATGAAGATTCAAATCCAGCGCATCGATAAAGAACTCCCCCTCCCCATATACGCCACGGCGGGCGCAGTTGCCTTCGACGTCATCACACGCGAGACGACCGTCGTTGAACCAAACGCGATCGCGCTCATCCCCGGCAACGTCATCGTGAAGATTCCGGAAGGCACGATGCTCCTCCTCGCTCCACGCTCCTCGATGCCACGGAAGAAAGGCCTCATTTCGCCGCACGGCATGGGCATCATCGACCAGGATTACCACGGTCCAAAGGACGAACTCCTCGTGCAGGTCTACAACATCACGAAGGAACCCGTGACCGTGGAGCGCGGTGAGCGCATCGCGCAGGGCATCTTCGTGAAGATCGAGAAAGCTGAGTGGGAGGAGGTTGAGTCACATAACGCGGAAACTCGTGGTGGTTTTGGAACGACGGGGACGCATTGATAGCGGGCGTCGTAGGGGCGTGGCGCTGCCACGCCCTTTTTTGTTGCATGTACGCCAACGACGGGATGGACGGGATAGCCTGCCGTGCCCCTACACACCATGGCATAGGCATTGCATGGCAACAAAAAGGGCACGCCCGCGGCGTGCCCCTACGACGTTCTATTACTTTCCGATCGTCTTGCGCATGAACGCCGGCACTTCCAGCTCTTCTTCATCGAGCTGCAGGCCCGACTTCTGGGCTTCCTGCATCATCGGTCGATCATCACGCATGGATCGTGCGTCGGCTGTCGGGCGGGCGGCGGGCGGCGTGCCTGCAGCCTTCGTCAGGTAGCGCTGCGAGGGCGACTGGAACGATTGCGCCTGCGAGAGCTCGTGCGCATCAAAGCCCGTAGCGATCACCGTGCACTTCACCTGGCCCGTGAACGCATCGTCGATGACGGCACCGAAGATGATGTTCGCCTCCGGCGCGGCCGTCTCGGTGATGATGCGAGCAGCTTCGTCGACTTCAAACATGGAGAGATCGTTGCCACCGGTGATGTTGAAGAGAATGCCCTTGGCACCGTTGATGGAGAGTTCGAGGAGCGGCGAGTCGACCGCGGCGCGTGCGGCCTCTGCGGCACGACTGTCTCCCGTGCCGTAACCGATGCCCATGAGGGCCGTACCAGCATCCTGCATGATCGATTTCACGTCGGCGAAGTCGACGTTGATGAGACCGTGCTGCGTGATGAGGCTCGAGATACCTTCGATCGCGTGCTGGAGCACTTCGTCGACGACTTGGAACGCTTCCGTGAGGGGCGTCGTCTTGTCGATGAGCGAAAGAATCTTGTCGTTCGGAATCGTGATGAGCGTGTCGACCTTGCCGCGAAGCTGTTCGAGCGCCTCTTCGGCGTTCTTGCGGCGCTTGAAGCCTTCGAAGCTAAACGGCTTCGTGACAACGGCAATCGTGAGAATACCGAGGCTGCGAGCGATGTCCGCGATCGCCGGAATGCTTCCGGTACCCGTACCACCGCCGAGCCCTGCCGTAAGGAAGAGCATGTCCGTTCCTTCGAGGGCTGCCTTGATCTCCTCTGTGCTCTCCTCCGCAGCACGCTTCCCTACTTCCGGGTTGGAACCTGCACCAAGCCCCTTCGTCGTACCGCGACCGATCGTAATCTTCTTTGCAGCCGGATTGTGGTAAAGGGCCTGGATATCGGTATTCACCGCGATGAATTCGACACCAGAAACCTTGCCCTGCACCATGCGGGCGACGGCGTTGCTGCCGCCGCCACCAGTGCCAAGCACACGAATCACCGCGCCCGGGAGGGCGTCGGGGCGCACTTCACGCGAAGGCGCGTCAGAGGCTGAGTCGGATGGCGGCGTCGCCGGACGCTGTCCGAACGACGGCTGTTTGGGAGCCGAGAAGAGGGAGCGGAACGTATCGGACATGGGACGGGAGGGAAAGGGTTAGGGGGAAATTTAGGGAAGCAGACTCTTGATCCAGGATCCCGCCTGAGCGGCGAGGCGCTTGAATTGGAAGTTGGCCATCGGCGAACGAACAGACCCTTCGCGCAGCCCCCACATGAGGGTGCCGAGGGCCGACGCGTACGCTGGATCGTCGACCTTCTCCACCACGCCGCCGATATCAACGGGGAAGCCCATCTGGACCGGAAGTCCGAGAACATCGCGCGCGAGATCGAGAACGCCGGGTGCCTTGCACGCTGCGCCCGTGAGCACAGCGCCCGCCGGGAGCATGCCGCTACGCTGGACACGCTGCAATTCAGCCTTCACAAGCGAGAAGATTTCGAAATAACGGGCCTGCATGATCTCGGCCATGTAGCGCTTGGAGACCGTCTGCGTGTCCACGCGCGAGACCGACGAGAGGTCGATCATCTCGCGCTCAGGCACCTCTTGCGGGAGAACAGAGCCAAATTCGATCTTGATGCGCTCGGCCGTATCGACCGACGTGCGAAGCCCGATGGCAATGTCGTTCGTCACGCTCTCTCCTGCTACTGGCAGTCCGACCGAGTGCAGGATGGTTCCCTCTTCGTAGACCGCGACACTGGTGCAGCCCGCACCGACATCGATGACGACAACGCCGAGTTCCTTCTGGCGTTTCGTGAGAGTGGCCTCGCCGCACGCGATCGTGGCCGGGACGAGAGCATCGATATCAACACCTGCCTGACTGATGCACTTCTCGATGTTCTTCACGTGCTGGATATGACCCGTGATGATGTGCGCTTCGACCTCGAGGCGGATGCCCGTCATGCCAAGCGGGTTCTTGATGCCGCGCTGCTCGTCGACCGAGTAGGCCTTGGGCTCGATATGGAGGATGCGACGGTTCGGCGGGATGCTCACGGCCTGCGCTGCTTCGAGGACGCGGCCGATGTCGTCCATCGTGATCTCGGACCCCGAGATGGCAATGACGCCCCGACTATCGAACGACTCGATGTGCGATCCACTCAAAGAGACGAAGACGTGGTTCACCGGAACACCCGCCATGCGCTCGGCATCCTCGAGGGACGAGATGATGTTGTGAATGAGTTCCTCGACATCGATCACCTGGCCCTTGCGGATACCGAGGGACGGCGAGAGTCCGACGCCGATGACGTTCGGCACGGTATGATCGCCCGTCTGATCCGCGATCGCAACGACCGTACGGATCTTCGAGCTTCCGATATCCAGGCTGGCGAGTACTCGTTCTTTCGGCATACAAGGGAGGGAGATGCACGCTCCAAAGACGGAGTGCGCTGGGTTCGGTCACGAAGTGTAGAGAGCGCTTGCAGAAGCCCGCAAGATCGCATCGACTCTCTTTTGTATTCACCAACACACATGCTGTATAAAAAAAGTGCTCCGATATTTTCTCTTACGTTAGGTTTAAACTCATGTTTGTATTCATAGGAAATACTGATGTTTTTAGGGTGAGTAGCAAATGTGCACAACAAAAACACTCATCTCATCACACATCACACGTGTCGTGACTCAGAAAAGTGCCTGCTGCTTCGTCGTGTCTTCCTCACCGAAGACGTCCTCGACCATCGTTGAGACATCGTCACCGGCCAATTTTTTGCCGTACGGCGTCTTCGTGAACTCGATGAAACGTCGCTTGAGCATCGAGAATTCCATCACGTCAAAGAAGTTGAGAATGGACCCCGTATCGATCGACTCGAGCTTCACCTCCTCGTAGGGCGGAACGAGTGCGAAGTCGCACACCAGCCGCGCCATCCGCTGACAGAAGAAGGCAGACTCCTTATCGGCCTCGAGCTTCGCTCGCATGGCCGGACGGATGCTCTCGAGGTTCTCGTAGACCTCCTCAAGCGTGTTGTACTGCTGCAGGAGGTCCGACGCTCCCTTCGGCCCGATCCCCTTTACGCCGGGGAGGTTATCGGAACTATCACCGACGAGCCCTTTGTAGGCAGGTACCTGATCCGGACGAATGCCGTACTTGGCATAAATCTCATCGGGACCCATGTACTCTGGCTGCATGTACCCGCTATGGGGAATGGCAATTTTTACCTTGTCACTGGCCAGCTGAAACGCATCTCGGTCCCCCGTCACGATCGTCACACGGTCACCGTTGTCGACGGCCGCTTTGGCATAGGCACACAGCAGGTCATCGGCTTCGTACTTCTTGTTTTCGGCGTGGGGCAACGCCCACGTATCGATCAACTCCAATACGCGTGGAATCTGGGTATAGAAATCATCGGGCGTCTCGGCACGTCCTTCTTTGTATGTCTTATTCTCCTCATGGCGAAACGTCTCCTCGCCGGCATCGAAACACACGACCAAACGATCCGGCTGCTCAAGCTTCAGGATCGAGAGGATCATCGAAGCAACGCCGAAGACGGTGTTCACCTGCTCCCCTCTCTTGGTTTTCATCGTTCGCGGAATCGCCCAATAGGCGCGGTACATAAGATGATGCCCATCAATCAATACAAGGTGTTCCACATACTGAATCCTACCCACGTTTCAGCCCTTCTGCGAGCGCCAAATCCCACATGTCACTACACGTGTTTCCCCCTCTTTTTCAAGCGCGAGCATCTGGAACGAAACCGGAATTTTCGCTAAACTAAGAGGAAACCTACACACACAACACGTATGACGCCCACTACAACAACGCCGACGGTTCTCGATGTAAAAGCCTCGGCGAAAGCAGACCTTCAGAGTGCGCTTGGCTGGGAGAAGCAACCGCGACGTGCGATGCTCTGTATCCCAACGGGGATGAGTGATGAGCTCGGCGGAAAGCTCCTCGAAGACGTGATGCCCGGCCTCCTCTCGCTGCCGATCCAAATCGTCGTCGTCGGAAAAGGTTCGACGGCATTCGGTGCGTACTTTACGAAACTTGCGAAAGAAAAATCGCACAAGGTCGGTATCATCACGAACGACACGAAGGCAATCGAACAGGCACTGACCGCTTCTGACATGGCGCTCTTTTGCATACCGAGCGATAACGAGATGTTGCAAGACTGTCTCGCGCACGGCGTCGTTCCTGTGTCCCCTGCTTCGAACATGCTCACGAACTACGACCCAAACCAGGAGGCGGGCAACGCCTTCACGTATGACCAGCTCACCCTCTGGCACTGTTTCGCTGCCGCTGTAAGGGCCGTCGAAACCTATCGCTTCCCCTACGACTGGAAGACAATTCAAAAGCACTGCATTGCAATGAGCGATGAGGACTCTGAAGCGGACGAGGACTGATGCTATAGCACCAACGGGGACGTTGTCCTGAGTGGTATACTTCTATTTCCATGCTTTCCGCATTTACCGCAGGCGTCGTGAAGGGTACCGGGCGTGGAAAAAAAATAGGATCACCGACGATCAACCTATCCCCTACCGCCCTCACCTCGATTGGAAAAGACGGAGTGTATGCGGTGTGGGCAATTTTCGATGGCGACCGCCTTCCAGCGGTGATGCACGCCGGCGATCGGCCCGTGTTCGACGACACTCCCTCTGTCGAAATACACCTCCTCAGCACATCCCCTCGAAAGGCACCGGACGAGATGACAGTTGAAGTGATTGAGTACCTGCGCCCGATCGAGAACTTCGCAACGGTCGAGGAATTGCAGCGACAAATCAAGAACGACATCCTCCTGGCACGTGCTACGCTGGGCGTCGATGCTGCACAGCCTTAAAAAGCTCGTCCCAGAGACACATCTCCTCCGGTTGCTGTTTCATCGTGCGAAGGCATTCATCGCCGCGCTTCGCTACGGCTTCCCTGCACGAAAACTCTTCGTGATCGGCGTAACAGGGACGGATGGCAAGACAACAACCGTCGGAATGCTCGCACACATTCTTCAGAAATCGGGGAGAGAAACAGCCGGGCTCTCGACAGCGTTCTTTCAAACAGGGGCCGACGTGCGCTGGAACGCAACGCAGAAAACATCTCCCGGTCCTTTTACAGTCCAAAAATTCCTCCGCGAAGCAGTCACTCACGGATGTACGTACGCCGTGCTTGAGTACTCATCGCACGGCCTCCTCCAGGGGCGCACGTGGTGGACATGGCCGAAAGTCGCGGCAATTACGAACCTCAGCGAAGAGCACCTCGACTACCACAAGACGATGGAGGGATACCTGAAGGCAAAGAAAATCCTGTTCAGGATGCTCAAGGGAAAAGGAACGAAAATTCTCAACGGCGACGACCGTTCGTACAAGGATCTGATCGATGTCCGCAGCTTTCGCACGATCGTGACAAGCAATTCATCGAAGCATGGTGCGATTGTCGTTGGGACGGCGACACTGCTGTGGCTAGACGAAGAGACCAGAGACCAGGAGACCAGGTCGATCGTGCATGTCGAGAGCGGACACAAAGAGTCTGAGCGCCATACACTCACATTGCAGATCCCCGGAACCTTCAACCGTATGAACGCGCTAACAGCGATCGGCTGCGCGATTGGATGCAGCGTCTCAGTAAAAGAAGCTCTCGATGCACTTGCGACGTTCCCCGGCATCCCAGGACGTATGGAGCGCATCGATGAGGGGCAACCATTCAAAGTGTACGTCGACTTCACCGTCACGCCGCAGTCGTACGAATCGACCTTGCACGCACTCAAGGATGAGTGCTCTGGGCGCTTGCTCGTGTTGGCAGGAAGCTGCGGCGACCGCATGAAGGAGAAGCGTCCGATTGTCGGGAAGATCATCAGCAAGTACGCAGATGTCGCTGTCATCGCGAACGAAGATCCGTACACGGAAGACCCGCGGACAATCATCGATGAAGTGTGGGCAGGGATGGATCACAGCAAAGTCCAAGGGCACCGCATCTTCGATCGTCGGGAAGCAATTGAGTTTCTCCTCAAAGAGGCGCGCCCCGGCGACACGGTCGTCTTCTGCGGCAAGGGCAGCGACACAACGATGTGGGTGAAGGAAGGGCAAATCCCGTGGAATGAGCGACAAGTGGTGAGGGAAATCCTTCAGCGGAGGACACCGTAGGAACGCGGCATGCCGCGACCGTACTTCACCGCGGTTATACTCGTCATACGACATGCCATCCCCTTCTACAGTCATCGTCGGTGTCGATGAAGCTGGGCGCGGACCACTCGCAGGTCCGGTTGTTGCAGGTGCGGTACACCTACCGAAAGAACCAAAGAAGACGAAGGCGGGAGGATGGACCATCGATAGCATTCGCCTCTTCGACAGTAAGCAACTGAGCGAGGAAGAGCGCGAAGAGAGTTACGCGTGGATTACGGCGAACTGTCCGTGGGGCGTCGCGCTTTCGACCGCACTCGAGATCGATGAAAAGGGCATCATGGCCAGCAACGAATCGGCAATGCAGCGCGCCGTCGCGATGCTCTCGAAGAAAATCACGCCGACATATCTCCTCGTCGATGGGCGCGACAAGTATTGGTTCGACTACGTCCACAGCAGCATCATTGAAGGTGACGCGAAAGAAGCGTGCATCGCCGCTGCATCGATCGTCGCAAAAGTGACGCGCGACCGGATGATGATCGAAGCCGCAAAAGAATTTCCGCTGTACGGCTTCGAGCGTCATAAAGGGTACGCCGCTCCGGAACACATCGAGGCACTCAAAAAGCACGGCCCATGTGCGATCCACCGCAGAAGCTTCCTCACCGCGATTCTCTCGATTGACGCGTTGTCTGGTGCCACATAGCCGCTCCCGCAAGGAGTAGCGGTATCGTAAGGAGTTGTCCCTCGCTCAAGCCAGCCCACATGACAATACCCGTTTGATCGCGCACGAATTCGATCAGGAATCGGAGGATACCGTAGAGCATGAGAAAGAGCGCGGTCGCGCGACCGGGAACGAACGACGATTGCGTGCGACGCAGATACACGAAGCACGTTGCCGCGATGAACACATCCTTCGCGATCGCGTAGAGCTGTGTCGGATGACGAAGTCCTTCGGCGTGCGGGAAGGACATGCCCCATGGGAGCGTCGTCACCGTCCCGTAGAGTTCGAGATTGATGAAGTTGCCAAGCCGACCGAGCGCTAAACCAATTGCAACGGGCACAACGGCGATATCGACGATCGACCACGTTTCCGACCACGAGCGTTATCGGAGTACCCAGAGGAATGCAAGCGCGACACCGAGAAATCCCCCGTGCGACGCCATGCCTCCACTGCGAACATCGAAGAACAGGAGCGGGTTCCCAAGGAAATCGACGAAGCGATAGAAGAGAACGTAGCCTAGTCTCCCGCCGACAAGCACACCGATGACCGACCACGTGAGGATGTCACTCCACTCCGTTTGCGAAAGATGCAGCCTGCGCAGATGTTGCATGCGCGGCAGAATGATCGACGCGACAATGAACGCCGTGACGTAGAGAATCCCGTACCAATAGACCGAGAACCCCAGGATCTCGACCGCGACGTTTCGGGCTGGGAAGAATTCGATCATACGAAGTACAACAAGCTTATAGCTTCTAGGAGCTAGCTTCTAGCTGATGGATGTACGAACATCTCCTAGAAGCTATAAGCTAGAAGCTCATGGATATCCTTGGTATCGAGACATCCTGTGACGAGACCGCTGCTGCAATCGTGCGGAATGGCCGGCACGTCCTCAGCAACGTGATCTCGACCTCCCGCGACGCGTTCGAACGAACCGGCGGCGTCATTCCGGAAGAGGCTGCACGCCAACAACTCGAATGTATACAGCCCGTCATCGCTGCTGCACTGAAGGAAGCATCGTGCGATATCAAAGAGATCGACGCGATCGCGGTCACACGCGCACCAGGACTTCTCGGATCCCTCCTCGTCGGTTCAATCGTCTCGCGCACGATATCGTGGATCCATAACGTCCCGCTCATCGGTGTGCACCACACATTCGGGCACCTCAGCTCGCCGTGGCTCGAGACAGACGACAATGATCAACCGGCCTTCCCTATTCTCACACTCTCCGTCTCAGGCGGGCACACGGAGCTCTGGCTGCGTACCTCGCATACGCTCGGCACCCTCCTCGGGCAAACGCGCGACGACGCTGCCGGTGAAGCATTCGATAAAGGCGCATCACTCCTCGGGCTTCCCTACCCCGGAGGACCGGCGATCGCAAAAGCTGCGCAAAACGGAAACGACCGCGCATTCGATTTCCCTCTCCCGCTCGCCGGAGACGACTCGTTCAACTGGAGCTTCTCAGGATTGAAGACATCGCTTCGCTACCTGCTGCGTGACGACCCAACAGCGATACAACGCCTCCCCGATCTCGCTGCAAGCTTCGAACATGCGATCTGTCGACATCTGATCGACCGTGTGGAGCGTGCACTCGAACGGTATCCGGACGTACGTGAGCTACACCTCGTCGGCGGCGTGTCTGCAAACTCACGACTACGAACAATGGTGCAAACTCTCGGCACAACAACACGCTGGCCAGCAAAGAACGAGTACTGCACCGATAATGGCGCGATGATCGCCGCGGCGGGATTCTTCCTACAACACGAACAACCTGACGTTCTCAAGGCTCCATTCAACACAGAAGCCTCATCCCCTCTCTTGCTCATGTAAAGGCCGTGCTACCATCAGAGCCATGCACATCGCCCTCAGCTGGGACCTCCTCATCATCCTGTTCGTCGCCCTCGTCGTGGCCTACAGCTTCATCGTGGGGAAAGACGCATCGGTGAAGATCATCGTCTCCACCTACATTGCACTGGTGGCAGTCCAGGCCCTCGGCAATGTCGCCATGCTCATGCTCAACGCATCGACCGCTTCCAGCGTGGGCCTCAGTCTCTCGCCCGATGTCCTCGCCATCGGGCGCGTCATCCTCTTTGCCGCGGCAGTCGTGTTCATGGCGGTGAAGGGCGGGATCAACATCGAATCGGGTCAAAGCTTCGGTGCTGCATGGGACATCGTTGTCGCAACGGCCCTCGGCCTCTCGACATCACTTCTCCTCCTCTCCTCCCTCATCACGTACATTACAGGAAAACCCATTTTGGATGTCACGCTCGGTTCCGCAGATGTCCTTAGTGGCATTTTGCTCACCAGTCCGCTTGTCCATGCGATCGTCACCTACCAACACGTGTGGTTCGCGCTCCCAGCGGTCCTCCTGCTGACCATTGGCTTCCTCGGAAATCGCTTTTCCAATGAATAATACGGTGCTGGAGATACATACTGTGTCAACGGAATGTGGCGCAACGCAGAGCCGAATCGCTTGCGTGGGCGTAGCCACTGGACAAGACTGATGAAGACGTTCCTCCCTTCCTTTCTATGAACGCGCTTCAGAAACTCTCCCTCTCCGCGTCTGCCGCAACCGTCACGAGTCTCGTGTACGCGTCATCCGCACTCGCACAGTTCGCTGGTCCCGATCCGGAAATTGAAGGCACGCCTGGCGCTGGCCAGGGCGATGCCAACGGCATCCGAAATATCATCGAGGACATTATCGTCGCCGTCCTTAACTTCCTCGCGCTCATTGCCGTGGTCGTCGTGATCATCGCGGGCATCCGCCTGATCGTCTCGCAGGGAAACGACGAGGAGAAGGACAAGGCCAAGAAGGCAATCTTCTACGCACTCGGCGGTCTCGTGATCGTCCTCTTCGCTCGTGTGATCGTCGGACTCGTCACGAGCTACCTCGCAGGCGAAGTCGGAGTCTAAACGCCATTCAACCTGTCTTCAAAAGGGTCCCGCTCGGGGCCCTTTATTGTGTCATGCCTCGGTACGACCTGCGGGGCACCTGCCTGCCGGCAGGCAGGCTCGGCATGACAATTATACAGTCTCAAGCGGCGAGAGCCCTGTCGCCTCCTCCGTCGGCTGCTCCAACGGCAATTCCTCATCGCGGACACACACGGCATCGGTCCGCACCTCGACGATCGCCCCTGCCGGGATCGGCCGTTTCCAACGCAGAAAGCGCCGGGGGAAGATCCACTCCAGGCGAAACGTCTCGGTCTCGAATTGCACGTCCACACAGGTACCGATGGTCTGCCCCTCCCGCGTGACAACCTTCTGCCCGAGGATCGTTCGACCCTCGTCGCGAAGTGCCGAGAGGCGCACGCGCTCCTCGAGCGGAGCAATCACATCGCCATCGCGCACGACAATCGTTCCCCCCCAGTGTGCGATATCCTGGACCGAGAGGAATTCCTCGCCAGAGAATCCACGGACGAACAATCCTTCCACTTTTCCAAGATCCGGATGAAGGAAGATGCCCGTCACAATCGCGCGGAGTTCATCGCCGCGATCATCGACCACGTTCATGCCGAGGCACATCGAGAACCGCACGTGCATGCGCGAATCATAGCGAAAGGACGATATGCACGAAGAAATAAATTTCGTATGACGCAATTCGGCGTGAAAAAAGGCCTGGTACAGTGGAATCCATACTTCTTTCCTCACCTTGTATGAACCGGTCCTTTGCAGCCCTGGCTGCTGCCACGATGCTCGCAGCCACGCTCCCCTCCGTCGGCTTCGCTGACGACGCTGGCACGAGCAGCTCCTCATCCTCATCATCATCCTCTTCTAGTAGTAACGATTGGAAGCGCCCGTGCGATGAGTTGAAGGGACTGTTGAAAGCTCAGTGCATCGCGAAGCACAATCCAGGCAGGGGAAACAAAAAAGATCGCGTCCAGCGCGCGAGCGAGCAGAAGGCTTTTCGCCTCAATAGCGATTGCA
This sequence comes from uncultured Candidatus Peribacteria bacterium, assembly GCA_964418005.1. Taxonomy (GTDB): domain Bacteria; phylum Patescibacteriota; class Gracilibacteria; order Peribacterales; family Peribacteraceae; genus DALYDP01. Next base: position 9,451 of record CAYQJY010000002.1, on the reverse strand, counting down.
GCGACAAAGAGGGCGCGGAGAAAGTGCAGTGTATGCGTATGAACGGCAAGAAAGGCGTCAAGCGCCTCATCCGCAAAGCCGCGAACAAGGAGGGGCTGCGTCGCTCCATCCGCGGGAAGCTGCAGGATGAGAGCACGGTGGAGGCGAAAACAGAAACGAACGACGAATAATAGCTCAATCATTGCCTCTAAAACGCCCGCCTCCGCGGGCGTTTTTTATTCATCGATGGTGGGCGATGATGGATTTGAACCATCGACCTCGACATTATCAGTGTCGCGCTCTAACCCCTGAGCTAATCGCCCGTAAAAACGGTGATGAGAATACGCAGTGCTGTCTTTTAAGCCATACGAGGGTAGGGAGAACCCCTTAGATGGTCAAGAAGAGCCTTCAGCGCCACGCTTCCCACTCCAGATACTGCGTAAAGGGCACGCCGTAGGGCTGGATCTCGCCATCGATGATCGCGCGGGCGGAGCCATCTTCTGGACGAAAGGCGAAGCGCAGGAGGCGATCACCGGACGGGAGACCGTAGACGACATCTTTCACCGTCACCCACCCATCCCCCACTGTTTCGACACGCGTATCGGACGTGAACATGCCACCGTTAGCCGTGAGCATCTCGCGTGCACGCGCTTCGAGGGCTGGATCATGTTCAACCGGCACAGCTGCAGCACGCACAACAGGCACGGGCAACGACTGCTCAAGATCAGCGAGGACTGATGCGCGCAGTGTTTCGGGTGTCATTGCCCGGAGGCGCTCGAGCGATGCCGTAGCATCGGCTGTGAGCACGGCACCTGTTCCGACCGCCGCATCGATGGCCTGCGCAAACCGTAGAGCACGGAGCGGGTAGCCATTGGAAACAATGTCATTGATGTCGTCTTCCAAGACCGGGAGAACAGACGAACGAAGAGCATCTGGTTCAGCCGATGCATTGAGCGCTGCTTCGAGGGCCTCACCCCATGCGCGAACCGTCAGTGGCGAAGCAGTGGCATCGTCGCGTTCTAGGCGCGGCAACGAGAGCAGTGCCACCCATGTGGAAGCGTCGACATCATCGACCGGGCGAAATGCCCATGCAGCATCGCGGACGACTGGCTGAAGCAACGCGTAGGAACGAAGTTCCCCTCGGGAGCGAATGGCAGCAGACAGTGTCTGCGTCGGCTTCGTTGTCAGTGCATAGGTTGCGAGCTCCGGTGTTGAGAGTGCCACGAGCGCCTGTGTATCGAGCGAAGACACTTCACCGGTCGCCTTAAGATTCCATGCATCGACGATTGCAGCCTGATCGCGCAGGAATTGCTCCGGAAGCGGCTGTAATGCGAGAGCAGCAGCCCACGCTGCAGGATCGCCCGATGCATCAGGGAGCGTCGACACTCCACGCCACTGCTGCATAGGTGGGACGACGGCCATGCTGTGCTCACCGCGCACTAGAACGGGTACATCGATCGCTGCGACGGTCAGGCGATCGTGCTGATACGAGAGGTACGCAGCCCCGCCCCACGTCTGCACACTCCATGTTCCGGCCTTCACTGTTGCGAGGCCCGACGATGCCACGAGCACACTTCCTTCGTGCAGTTCGATGTCATCACCAGCCTGGCGTACATCGGCTCCCGGCTCCGACTGCACATGCGTCTGGGGCATCGGGATCAGGCTTGCCATCGGCGCACGAACAAGCCCCTCCCGAAGGGTCAGAACGACCAGGAGGAGAACCAATGGGATGGCGACAATCCAACGGTGCATATTCCGCTCATTCTAGCAGAAAATTGGTCTTTTATCAACGATCCAGGGCTGCCCCGGAGTATGCTGCATGCATGCGCGTCCTCGGTATCGACCCCGGCCTGGCCACAGTGGGACTCGGTCTCATCGATGCTCCCACGCGCGATACGCCGAATGTCGTCGAGTGGCTGACCATCGAAACGAAGGCGGGTCTCCCTCTCCAAGAACGCCTCCTCGAGATCGAACGCGACCTCACGGCGTACCTCGAGCACACAAAGCCGGAGCTCGCCGTCGTCGAGAAGCTCTTCTTCGCAAAGAACGAAACGACGGCCCTCGATGTCGCACACGCACGCGGTATTATCCTTTCGTGCATCGCCAGACGAGGCATTCCCCTGCTCTGCCCCACCCCTGCAGAGATGAAGAGCGCCGTGACGGGCGATGGCAGTGCGGACAAACGCCAGATACAAACGATGCTCATGCTCTCGCTGCATCTCAAAGAAATGCCACACCCGGATGATGCGGCGGACGCACTCGCACTGGCGCTGTTCGGCGTCCTGCATGCCTCGGCAAGCTCGGCACAGGCTCATGCCTTGTCAACGCAACCCGGTTTGACCTCGAACACGGCGGTCGGACGTGCCTGATCGGGCAAGCGCACAGCCGTAAGGAAGACCTGCGCCCCTGGGAAACCTGACAGCAAAAGATGTTGATGGCGATCATCGAGTTCGGAGCACGCATCATCGAGGAGCAGGATAGGTGTTTCGTTGCGCTTGAGCTGAAGGTAGGACACCTGCAAGAACAGGAGCGCAAGCACAGCCGTACGTTCTTGCCCACGCGAGGCGAATGTTGGCACGTCGCGCCCATCGACATTCACCTGCCAATCTTCACGATGTGGGCCGACGAGCGTCGCCTGCAACTGGATATCGCGATCGCGTGATGCCCGCAGTAACCCAAACAGCTCGTCCTCGAGCTCATCGGGCTGTCGCGCCGTCGTCTTGCGGTCGTACCGGAGCACGACGCTCTTCCATGCCTCTCCCAAGCGGCCAAGCTCTTCACCGAAGGTCAGTGTGAGCGTTTCGATGAGCTCCAATCTGGCCAACGTTATCGCACTGCCAGCACGCGAAACCTCGCGATCCCACACGTCGAGTGTGGAAGAATCACCTCCCCCTTGAGCTAAAGTTTTCAGCAATGCATTGCGCTGTTGGAGGACCTGCTGATACTGCGAGAGCGCAGCCAAATACTCCGGCGATACCTGCGAGAGGAGTTGATCGAGGAACCTGCGTCGTTCAGCCGGCGGACCGCTGAAGAGCAGCAAATCTTGCGGGAGGAACGTGACGGTGGGCACAAGCCCGACAAAGTCCGATGCCGTCGTCTTGATATCATTCACGAAGAGCACTTTGCGTTTGCGCGGTGCTTGCTCACTGACGACTTCCACCGATTTTGTTTCATCGGTGTCAGACACAACTCCTGCCTTCAATCGATAGAACGATTGATTCCACATCACGAGCTCTCCTTCGTCGCTTCCACGACACGAACGCGTGAGCGAGAGAATCGATAGCGCTTCGAGGAGATTCGTCTTGCCAGCACCGTTTTCTCCAAGGAAAACGACGCATCCCGGCTCATCGGGAAATGTCACGGATGCCTCACCGTACGAGCGGAAACTCTCAAGCTGGAGAGACGTGAAACGCACGGCTTAGGCGGCAAGGAGCTTCTCCGTTTCATCGATGAGCCCACGCACAAGCGCGAGGTATTCTCCACGATGAATAAATTTGTCGAGATCCCGGGGCGAAATCCACACACCGCGGTCGATCTCCTCGCCATCAACTTTCAGCTTCAGCTCTTCTTCCGCCACGCTCAGCACGAAACGGATACGTTGCCCGCAGACATTGTCCGGACGGAAGCGACGGTACGATTCCGGAAAATCGTACGCGTACTCTTTACCACTCACTCCAAGTACACGCACACCGCGTTCGACGCCTGCCTCTTCACGCAATTCGCGCAGTGCACACTGCTCGGGCGTCTCCCCTTCTTCGGTTCCTCCTTGGGGCAGCTGCCAACTGTCTTTCTTCCTCGGCTTGTGGACCAGGAGTAATTCATGACGACCTCCCCCGCGTTTCGCTGGACGGAGAATGAGGATCGAGGCTGCGGAACGGTATGTGCCGGACATGAGGAAACTATAGCTGCTAGCGAGTTAACTGCGGAATTAATTCCGCAGTTAACGCAACGTTCGCTTAGTTGCTGCTGTGCTTCTCTTCCTTCGCCTTCACCGCCACGCGCTTCCGGACGACCGGATCGTACTTCTTCATATCCGCAATGTGCTCCTTCCACGATTTGCCCATTTTGTCCTGCTTGTGCAAGCGGATGGTGCCCAAACGAACGTTCGTTTCGGCTGAGAAGAGGGCATAGACGGTGCGCTTTCCACGCGGCATAGTGCGGAGATTGTACGGATTATGCGCCCGATTGCAAGTAGTGAAATGCCGTATTGACGGCCACCGTTGCCTCCCCAGCGGCGGTCGTGAACTGGGCAAAGTGATTGCTCCCACTGGTCACATCCCCTGCCCCGTACACCCCCGGCACATTCGTTCGCATCGCTTCGTCGACCTTCAGAAAGCCTTTTTCGTCCAATGCACACCCCAGCTGCTTCGGAAGGTCCACCGCCGGCGTTGAGCCGATTTCGATGAAGACCCCATCGACCTTCAGAACATCCTGCCCCTCGAACGGCTTGTCGAGCTTCACGCCCGTTACCTTCTCTGCACCAAGGATCTCGGTCACGGTGCGCTCGAGCACAAACGTCACGTTCGCCTTCTCCTTCACCTTATCGACCCAGTAGGGCTCGGCGCGGAACTCGTTGCGACGGTGAATGAGGTACACCTGCTTCGCGACTTGTGCCGCGATCGCTGCGCCTTCCACCGCGCTGTCGCCGCCACCAAGAACAGCCACTGTCTTCCCACGATAAAAGAAGGCATCGCACGTTGCACAGTACGTCACACCTTTCCCTGAGAATTCATTTTCGCCCGGTGCGCCAAGGTGACGCTTGTTGCTACCCGTCGCGAAGATGACCGTTTTTCCCTCGACTGCCTCGCCATTCTGCATCACGAGACGGAAACCGCCCGGGATCTTCTCCACCTTCTCAACGCGTCCGAGCTTCTGCGTGACGAGCGGACCGAAGCTGAGCGCGTGGTGCTTGAACTTCTCCATGAGATCCGGACCACGGATCTCGATCTCCCCCGGCCAATTACCTACCTCGGCAGCCGTCATGCCCATTCCCCCCTCCTCCGCACCAATAAGCATCGTGGAGAGTTTATAGCGCGCTGAATACACGGCAGCCGTATACCCTGCAATTCCCAAGCCAACGATGAGCACATCCGTCATCGCCCTCGAGCGTACTGGAACAGAATGTGCCTCGCAAAGACCATTGATTCTCCAGCGATTGCACAGCAGGATGGTTCCATATGAAAACCACACGCTTTTCCGCGTTTTCCCTCGTCCTCCTCTCGCTCGCGATCGTCGCCTGTTCTGGTAACACGTCTTCTCCACCCGCCGATAACGGCAATCAGGCAAGCGTCCCGACGCAGGCGCCTCTAGCCGATGACCCGTTCACTGAAATCACGGTGGACCGCACGAGCCGCGAATCGGTCAGCGCGGCCATCCTTGAAGCGTTCGCCCAGAACAACTGGACCTTCCTTGCGACGGTCGCTGCACCAGACGGCGTGCGCTTTACGCCGTACACGCATGTTGATCTTGATAACGATCAAACCTTTACAGCTGTAGACATCGCAGCATTCGGCACGGACACATCAACGAAAACATGGGGAACGACAGAGGGGGCCGGCGAGCCGATCGACCTGACGAACCTACAGTACGTTGCACGCTATGTCTGGGACCACGACTACCGCACCGCGCCGGACGTCCGCTGGAACCAGGAACAGACCCGCGGCTCGATGATCGACAACGTTGCGGACGTGTACGAAGGGGCTTCCTTCGTCGAGTACCACTTCCCCGGCTTCGACGATCAGTACGGTGGCATGGACTGGCGCAGTCTGCGGCTCGTGCTGGCCCAAGGCGACGACGGCAATTGGGTCCTCTACGGCGTCATCCACGACGAGTGGACGCCGTGAGGAACTCCTTGCTTCGGAGTTAAAAGTACGATATACTTATTTACGTATTTACGTATTTTCTTATTTTTCCATGACACGCACCATTCTTAAAAGCACCGAACGCGGCCAGATCACACTCCCCCATAAGTGGAGAGAGCATTTTGCAACGAATAGTTACCTCGTAGAAATGTACGACGATAAATTAATTATTGTTCCATTCAATTTGAACGAAGCTGTTGAGGAAGAAGTTCTCTTCGATGCAGATCGAGATAATAATGGAAATGGTGTAAGCCCCGATGAAATGATCAAAGCAATTAAGAAAATCCAGCATGAACGAAATCGATAAATTCCTGCGGACACTTTCATCAAAGGAACTTGAAGCAATTCTTCTTGTAATACAAGAAATTAAAAGAGACTACCGAAGTGTTCCTGGCGTCAAAGCATTACAAGGAATGAAAGGATGGTTTCGTATTCGCATGGGCAGGTATAGAATTATTTTTAAAGTGGACTCAAAAACGAAGCAGACGGAAATTCGGAAAGTGACGAGGAGGAACGAAAAAACGTACAAGCGCTTGAAGTGACTTGGGTCCGGCAACCGCTGTGGCGCAAAGCAACAATGGCATTACCTCAAGAGACGCCGAGGAACCAATCGAAGAATGTAAAAATTAATCCTGCTATTCCAAACAAAAGAAGTAAGCCAGCACCAATGAGTCGCCATTTCCTGTTCTGCTTCTTCTCATCGTGTGCTTTCTTTCCGAAAGAAATAGCGTCGATGATATCATCAATTGCGAAGAGAAAATTGAACATACGGTGATTGTACATTTTACTCAGTCCGCAGCATATGCCGATAAGCTAACGGAAGAGGATGCAGAAACTCATTTATGGTGCCATGGGAGGGACTTGAACCCTCAATCCCGTAAGGGAACACGATTTTGAGTCGTGCGCGTATACCATTCCGCCACCATGGCAATGTACGTGATGTAGAAGATCATCGGGAGCGTTCGATCTTTCGCTGCGCGATACCATGGAGCCTGTCCTGAGCGATCCGCCGAAGGCGGAGATTCGAAGGACCGCCATGGCTCGGGCACAGTGTAGCGAGCCGAAGCGCAGAATCCACCGACAGCGCACGTGGTTTTGCGATGGTAGGAAAAGTTACCCTTTAGACCCTTGCATGAAAAGTACAATAGGTGTAAATCCGCACAAATCTTTCCTCATCTTCTATGCCCAGTTCTGTTCTCACCCAAAACGAAAAGGCACTTCCCGGATCACTTGATAACGTTAATGAAAAGGTCGCGAAGAATCCTTACGCCGGAACGTTGCTTGAACACCTGAGCGACGACATGCGCCAGGAAATTCTTGGATCGCTCGAAGCCGATCGCAACCCGGAGGAAGACGCCGACAAGGTCGGTACACCCGGAGTGCCCACACCACCAGGTAAAATTAACTTTGACATGAATGCCTACTCGATTGAGATGCAGTACGAGATCCGTGCGAGCCTGCACCTCGACACCATCGACGAACTCGATGCGAGCGACGGAGGCGTGGGCTACCCGCTGGTTCTGTCGGTCGAAGAAATGGCTGCGCGCGCTGCAGAGTACGACGCGAAGGTGAAAAGCAACATGCAGCGCCTCGGTCGCCGCACCAATGTCCAGACTGCCTGACCTTTCCGACCATGCCCCGCCTTTTCGTTGTCCGTCACGGCAAGTCAGTCTTCAATCTTCATAATCACGATGCAGAAGATCCCATTCTCGGGGGCCAGTCGAATACGCAGCTGGCTCCCGAGGGTCAGCGCGGCGCTGACGTACTTGGACAGCGTTTCGTTTGGCAAGGCATCGCCTTCAGCGAGGCAGTGTGTTCTAAACTCGACCGGGCACGCGAAACGCTTCATCGGATCCTCCAACATCAAAACGCATTGGTAAAAATTCACGAACCGCACGCGGGACTAAACGAGCGCGGCTTAGGTGTCTTCGAAGGGAAAACACTGTCGCAGGTTCACCGGGAGTATCCGGCCTACGCCACTGATCCTCTTAATCGCTTCCGATCGTCATACGAGGTACATGCACCCGGCGGTGAGCACTACGGCGACGTGGAGAAGCGCATGTTCAATGCAATCCACCCTATCGTCGAGTCGACGAACGGCACCCTCCTGATCGTATCGCACAAACACTCAATCCGTGCATGGTTGGGCAACGTACTCGGCCTACGGAATGACGACGCTACGAAACTAACAATACCAAATACCAAGCCGATCGTTCTCGACTACAATGGAAGCTATCGCCTGCTTGAGGGCTTAGAACACCCACGGTAAGCCGGACACATCGTGGAAAGCCGGGTACTCTCAGTGCATATGGACAAAAGCGACCTCCTGCGCATCCATTGGCATTCCTATGACCCCGAAACGCAGCGGGTCGAATTGAAGTACGAACTCGATGGTGAGCCATTTACGGAAACCTATCACCTGCCGAAAGACTGTACTGGAGGCGATCCGGACGTCGTTGAGCGGCTCCTCGGCACACTCCATGTGTTTGCGGGCGTGAGTTACTACAAAACCTCACTCCCGAAGACAATCGAAATCGAACACCCGGTCTCGCAAGCTGACGCGGCATTCTTCCAAACCGTATACGAGAAGGGACTCGGCGAACTCTTCTTCAAGAATCAAATTGACCCCCGTGGTGTCGTCGTATTCAAAGCAAACATGGAAAGTGGCACGCAGAAACCGAAGTCTCACTCTGCGAAGAAGAAACTGAAAATCCTCTGCCCCTTCGGTGGCGGAAAAGACTCGGTTGTGACAGCAATGCTCCTCAAGGAAACAGGACATGATGTGACGCTGCTCAGGGTCGGGGCACACGGTGCGATCGATACGCTGGCGAGCGCGCTCGGCCTTCCCCTGCTGGTCGTCGATCGCCGTCTGGACCCGAAGCTCTTCGAGATGAATGCGAAGGGGGCGCTCAACGGCCACGTACCGATCACTGCCATCCTCTCCGCACTCTCGGTCCTCGTTGCAGAAACAGCGGACTTCGACGCAGTGACGTTCAGCAACGAACGCAGTGCGAGCGATGGCAACACGGTCTATAACGAATTGGAGATCAACCACCAATGGAGCAAATCGCTCGAGTTTGAGAAAGCATTCCGAACGCACCTAGCAGACACCTGCGGAACCACTGTCGATTGGTGCAGTTTGCTACGACCATGGAGCGAGCTGCGCATCGTGCAGGAATTCATTCGCTTCGACAACGCGCTCCCCCTCTTCACGAGCTGTAATAAGAATTGGACGATAAAGAACAGAGACCAAGAGACCAAGAGACCGGAGAGCTTATGGTGCAAAAAATGTCCGAAATGCGCGTTTACAGGACTCCTTCTCGCGGCATTCTTGCCACGGGAGAAGGTCATCGCACTCCAAGGCGGAGATGTGTTCATGGAAAATGCGCTCCTATCAACCTTCCGTGAACTGCTCGGACTTGAGGGCCACAAACCCTTCGAGTGCGTCGGCACACCGCACGAAGCCGCGGCGGCCTTTCATCTGGCTCATGAGTTGAACGGGTACGACGACAGTGAGGCAATGCGCGATTATCTCGCATCTCAACTCGCAAGACATGGGAAGAGGTATACCGACGAAGCTCTGCAGCCGAGCAATGACCATTGCCTCTCGA
>CAYQJY010000001.1:0-31334 GCA_964418005.1 uncultured Candidatus Peribacteria bacterium | reverse complement strand
ATCGTCGAGCGGCATCCGGCGTAATGCCGCGGGAACCCGCATAGAAGAGATCCTCCGGGTTCACACGCGAAACTGTCGCAGAGTGACTGGCCTTCACATCGTTCGTCTTGATCTCCAATCCCGGAATAGCATCGATTTTCGCCGACGAATCGAGCATGAGGGCCTCCTGGGTAAGATACGTCTGCGTGCCACCGCCACCCAAGCCGATTTCGATGCGGCCGTCGAGGAGTGCTTGCCCTTTCGCGAGCGCAACCGCACGCATCGCCACCTCCCCTGCTCCATTTCTTGCTTCAAAGGCATTGCGAATAATCGCCTGAGGGTACTCACCACTACGCGCGACTGTGATCCACGATGCCGCACTCGTGGCGCCGTCCCCGATGCACTCCGAGTGGATCGTATGCGCTACTGCACCGCCGATCGTGACGGGCCTCCAGCGGAGGACTCCACCGGAGGCGATGCGTCCGTGCGCGTTCACCGTGCCCGTCGCACCCTCTTGGAGCGTGATGATTTCTAGCGTCGCGCCCTCGCCCACCGACGCATCGATGCAAGTGTCGCCGTCGTCGGGCAACACCAAGAACATCTTCAATGTCGTACCGGGCCGCGCGGACGCGGCGAAACACACTCCGCGGGGAACGTCGTGACGCTCCCATGCGGTGCCGACGGCGGGCAGGACGATCGTCATGAGCGGACAGTGTGACGGATTCCTTCAATTTCGTCATCTTCTCTTAAATATTGAATCTATTGGCCAATATGGTATACTATGAAGATATGGCAAACGCTCACGCATCTCGCCCGGCCAGAAAGAATTCACGTTCGAGGACAACAGCTCGTTGTCGAACATGGAAACAGGTACGCATGTCGCGCCGCTTCCCGACATCGATGCTGCGCAGTTCGACGCGCGGACCGACGCCGTCGCGGTGATGGAGCAACCAGAAACTCCGCCGACGCCACACCACGAGTGGGTGCTGAAGCATGCGCGGATGATGATCGACGAAAAACGCATGTGCAACGTGAATGCATTCAGCGCCGATGTACTTCGAAGAGCCGGACGCGCCTGGAACGAAAGGAATCGACCTACTCCTGCGCAGCGAGAAAAAATGGATCGATATTTTCCTTCGTCAAATCGCGAACCAACATGATTTACCGAAAGCATTGAAAGACCGGACGCTACAGAACAAGGCGTGGGGACTCGTGCACGACATCGGACAAATTGAGACGGACCCGCTCGCGTTCGCCACGCGGCTATGGCCGATCCTTTCGGCTTGTAATAGCGCGCGCTGGTCGTTCGAACCTTTCAAAATATTTCTCCCGCAATTCGATCGTTCCTACGAACGGCTCAAGGACCATGTCGAAAGCGATCCTGAGTGGGAAAGAACAGCGCCGCGGAAGCCGAAGTAATTAGGAGTACTTCAGTTGATCCCCCGCGAGCCCCGACGTTTCATGGACCATGGCGATGGTTGGACGTTCAATGAATGCGCCAGCTAAAAATGCCTTTATTCGCTATAGAAGCATTGGAAAATATATTTGACATAAATAATAAATTATATTAAAATGTATTAAGCTCATTGCACTGCATCGGTCATGTCGACTTGGTGAGTGTTGTGAAGCACAAAATGAAGGAGGCTAAAATGGCCACCATGTTTGTCGAAATGTACGAGGACGGCAAGGCAATCGGCGAGCAGAGGCGGGTTGCCGCTGCGTTGGGTGCCCTGTCTTGTAGAGCAGACGTTTTGTGTTCGCTGGGAACGCGGTACCGGAAGGTTTCCACCGCCGGGGTGGGGTACAACGATTTCGACATCGGAGTCCCCGCGATCTTTTCTACTGTGACGTCCCAAATGGGGACGTCGAGGCGTGCCTTCCTCGCGGGAACGGCGTGGTACCACACCACAAACAGCGGGCGCTGGGAGAAGCCCCGCACACACCTGCAGAGGGAGGAGGACCGGGAGTTCCCTGTCCTCTGGACCACCAACACCGACGGCGAGGGCTGGTTTTCATACCGCGGACCGAATATTACGGACGCGCTCACGGCGCTCGTCGATACGTGGATGGCGCGATCGCTCATCCTCAGCATGACTGACGGTCTGACTGGCTACGAAGGTCAGTCAGGCATCCAGTTTCGAGATGATATGGATATCGATGCGATCATGAGCCAATGGCTTGCCCAGGGCAAGCCGTCGCATGAAGTGCTGCCTTCCGTCTAGCAGCCACAGAGCCACTGGGTTACACCGGTGGCTTTTTCGATATGTTCGACGAATGGGGAATTACCCCACACTCCCCTCCATTTCTAATTCGATGAGGCGGTTTAATTCAACGGCGTATTCGAGCGGCAGCTCGCGGACAATCGGCTCGAGGAATCCATTCACAATCATGGCCTGCGCTTCTTCTTCGTTAAGCCCACGGCTCATGATGTAGAACACATCTTCTTCGGAGAGTTTTCCGACGGTTGCTTCGTGTGCGATCGTGACATCGTCATTGCGGACGTTGATGTCCGGGATCGTATCGGTGCGACTGATATCATCGAGCAAGAGCGCATCGCACTCTACCTGAGCTGTGCAATCGCAAGCATTTGGTGCAATCACGAGTTTGCCCCGATACACAGCCACGCCTCCGGCTTTGGAGATCGATTTGCTCGTGACACGCGAGGTTGTATGCGATGCTAAGTGCATTACTTTCGCGCCTGTGTCCTGCCATTGGCCCTTATTCGCGAATGCGACCGCAAGGTGATCGCAGCGTGCGTGTTCGCCGACGAGCATCGAACACGGGTAGAGCATCGTGACGCCGCTGCCCATGTTTCCCCCAATCCACTCCATCGTCGCGTCGCGTTCCACGATCGCACGCTTCGTATTCAGGTTGTAGGTATCACGGCTCCAGTTCTCGACACTCGAGTAGCGCGCTGTCGCACCGGGTTTCACGAACACTTCCACAAGTCCTGCGTGCAATGCGTGACTACCATATTTCGGGGCGCTGCAGCCTTCGATGTAATGCACCTTGGCACCCTCTTCGACCACGATCAGTGTGTGCTCGAACTGACCCATGTTCTTCGCATTCATGCGGAAATAGGCCTGGAGAGGCTCTTTGACCTCTACTCCTGCAGGAACATAGAGGAACGTTCCCCCACTCCAGACAGCGCCATGCAACGCCGTAAACTTATGGTCGGTCATCGGGACGCACTTCATGAAGTATTCACGCACCAAGTCCGGGTGCCGCTCCACGGCATCGTCCATGTCGAGGAAGATCACACCCTTCGCTTCCCACTCCTTCTTTAGTGAGTGGTAGATCACTTCGCTCTCGTACTGCGCACCGACACCCGCGAGCACGCGTCGCTCTGCTTCTGGGATCCCGATACGGTCGTACACGTTACGAACGTCCTCGGGGATTTCCTTCCAGTCGGTCGTATTCTCAATACCTGCTCGCGCGTAGTAGATGATGTTCTCGAGATCGAGCGCGGAGAGGTCGGGCCCGAACGACGGCATCGCCTTCTCACGAAACACCTGCAACGATTTCAGGCGGTGCTCGAGCATCCAGGCTGGCTCGTTCTTATCAGACGAAATACGCCGCACGAGCGCATCGCTCACACCTCGTTCGGCACCGTCTGCATAGGCAGATTGGTTCGCCGTATCGAGTGTTGCGCGCGTCAGCCCCGCAAAGATCCGCTCTTCGCTCTGTTCGGCATGCTGCTGCACATCTGCAACGGTGGAACGCGTTCGGGTCATGAGTCCGCCCAGTATAGCGAGGAAGATCGTCCACCATTCGACTTATTTCCTGCATTCGCAGGAAATTCGCTCATGGTAAACCGCGCCTATAGGTGTATGAGCTCACACCCCTGCCAAGGGCACTGTTTACACTGAGCCTAGCCTGCCCTGAGCTTGCCGAAGGGTCGAAGTGTGGATCGAATGTGGAAAACTTCCGGAAGTGTTGTGGAAGATTTTGCATGGTGAAGCACCCTCCTGAATCCAAGAGAGTGCTTGCACCGCCGTACTCGTTCCTCTCTGTTTTCCTTACGCTGCCTTCGCAGTGTTCAGGTCATACAGGGTACGCCCGCATTTACGCAGGCGCTCCAGAGTGCGCAACATCTTGTCACGCGTAATGGGCACCCTATCCAGTTCCAATCCTGCGCGGACATTCAGCAGACATTCCAGCGTGCGCACCTCGCTCTCGCTCATCACGAGTTGCATGAGCGGCGGGTAGGGATCTTCGGGGTTTACACGGGCCGCTGCCTCGGCGTGACCGATGGCAATCAGCCGTTTGACCAACGCATCGATCGACGGCCGGTCAACCCCAATCGGGATCACTTCGGCGCGAAAAAGATGCATACACTCGACGGGTATCTGCGATTCCCCCTGCTCCAGCGTGCGCTTTCCGGCGCACTGCATCAGTTCGACTGTGGCCCCGGATGAGGAAACCACGATCCAAAACAGAATCTTCATTCGCCATTCCTTGCTTGTACGGCGGTGATGTGAACGTTCAGGCGCGCGCCTGAACACCAAGAAAAGCCGTTCGCGGTGACCGCGAGCGATTGCGATGCTTTTAACAGGAAATGGCAACAAAAACAAGGCTCTAAGACCCGGATTTATGGCTCCGGAGGGCGGTTTTACGCCCTCCGGGAGTTTACGAATTATCGAAGCTCGTAGGTGATCGAGACGCTGATGGTGATGTCTTCCTCCCCTGCCGGCATCGCCATTGCCTCGTCGTCCATCGGCGCACCACCCATGCTATACTCCGCTTTCGCCATCATCATCGGACGTGGGTACCATCCGCCACCATTCTCGTTGAAGCTCTGGACGTCACCCAATTTCTCACCAAGCTGTGCGGCCAGCGCCTCTGCCTTACCCTTCGCATCAGCAATTGCTTCGGTGCGCGCTTCGGTCTGCTTCGCATCCGGATCCTCGAGCGTGAACTCAACGCCACCCGCTTGATTTGCACCCGCCTCGGTCGCTGCTGTGAGCACATCGCCGACCTTCGCGAGATCGCGGACCTTCACGCGCAGACTCTGCGTCGCTTCGTAGCCACGCAAGCGCTGACGCCCGTCATTCCAGTCGTAACTCGGGTTCAGGTAAAAGGACTCCGTTCGAATGTCTTTATCCTCGATGCCGAGGGCTTTCACTGCAGCGAGAACTTCGTTCATGCTCTTCGTGATCGACGCGCTTGCTTCCTTCGACGTCGCTTTCACGCCGGTCGTGACACCGAAACTCATTTCGGCAATGTCGGGCGCGACGGAGACTTTGCCTTCACCGGTCACGGTGATCGTGCCGGGCGCAATAGGCACCGGCTGCCGGTCGATGTGCTTACCGGCAAGGAAGAACGCACCGCCGACGGCAACCGCGACGATGAGCCCATGAGCTGTACTGAATCGAGATCCATCCATAGAGAGAAAGGGAAGAGGTAGAAACACTCTACTCTACGGTGGAAACAATTAAATGTAACATCGCGTCATGGTTCGGCTCCGCTCACCATGACAGCTGTCGCTAATGGCAAGAAGTACATTTCTCTTAATACAAAAGGCTCGCTGTCAGCCTGAGCGGAGCCGAAGGCTGACAGTTATGCGTCGAGGCTAATCGACGTCGTCGGCAGGTACGGCTTGTACCCTTCTTTTTCGAGCTTCTCGGCAAGTTCCGCCCCACCACTCTCGACGATCTTCCCGTGAATCATCACGTGCACACGGTCGGGTTTGAGGTGCTGGAGGATGCGCGCGTAGTGCGTCACAACAAGTGCAGCGAATGTCGGGCTACGCAGCGCCTTCACTCCTTCGGCAACAATCTTTAGCGCATCGACATCAAGACCACTATCGGTTTCATCCAAGAGCGCCATGCGCGGACGGAGAAGATCCATTTGCAGCACTTCCGCCTTCTTCTTCTCGCCACCGGAAAACCCTTGGTTGAGCGAGCGCTCGGCAAATGCAGGATCCATGTGGAGTGCCTTCATTCTCTCGATGAGTGCATCTTTGAATTGCAGCACAGTCATCGCTTTCTCGCTGCGCGCCTTCGCCTGCGCCTGGTGCGCGGCATAGAGGAAACTTCTGAGCGTCACTCCCGCAATCTCCCGCGGATACTGAAATGCGAGAAAGAGTCCCGCCGCCGCGCGCTCGTGCGGCGCCATCTCGAGAAGATTTTTTCCGTCGTATGTGACGGCGCCACTAGTCACCACGTACTTCGGGTGGCCCATGAGTGTATTCACCAAACTCGACTTCCCCGATCCATTCGGCCCCATGATCGCGTGCACTTCTCCCGCAGGGACATCGAGTGACAGGACTTTCACGACTTCTTTGTCTTCGATTGATACCCGCAGATCCTTGATGGAAAGCGTCGCGGCCATGAGTGAGCAGTGTATCCGAAATTGACACGAAAAGAAAAATTGCTATTTTACATATTAAGTCTGCTGACCTTTCACACACACTCTTTCTTAGGAGGAACTTCTATGGCGACCATTCCGGAGATCCTTGCTGCCGCCAATAGGTTGGCGGCGGATCTGGGCAATGCATATATCAACCCAGAGCACATGCTTGACGGGCTGCTCGAAGTAGCTGATGAAAGAACTCTGGAACTTTTCCGAGCACAGGGTGTCGAACCAGCAACCGTTGCCAGCGCCATTAAACAATGGCATATACGGGTCACCGAATCTCTTGATCCAGCAGTGAGGCAGCCTTTCACTCCTGTCGGGCGCAGGGTCCTCACGTTTGCCGCCGAGGAAGCGCGGACTCTGCATCACGAGTCTGTAGGAGATCCAGAACTGTTGCTCGCGCTGTTGCGAGGAGAATTCGACGGCCACGCGGTCGCAGGGCAAACCATTGCGTGCCAAGTGCTCAGAGAGAGGGGGATGACATACAATCGCACACGCGAGCTCGTATGCAATCTTCGTAAGAGGGTTTAGAGGAAGTGGCAGACCCAATTCCCCCCCCCCGCACGACGCGTGGGGGAGTTTTTTTGCGCCATATCTCCTATACTCTCGTCCCGTGCCCAAAGTCCGCTTCATACAGGCAAACGGAACTATAACCGAGGTCGACGCCCCAGAGGGGAAGTCGATCCTCTCGATCGCGCTCGACGCGGGGATTCCCATGGAGCATGCGTGCGGCGGCAACGGCTTCTGCACCACGTGCATGTGCCGCGTGAAGGAGGGCATGCAGAACCTAAGCCCCAGAAACGACCGCGAGGAGAACATGGGGATCACCGAAGACCCCGAGCGACTGAGTTGCCAAAGCGAAGTCCGTGGGGACGTCGCGGTGGAAGTGATCGAATACTGAAATTGTCAGGCCGAGTAATTTTGCCGCAGCAAAATTGTACCGAGGCCTACGCATGCACCACCTCCATCGCAGGAGCTTCGTCGACAGCCGCGACCGCCTTCAACTTGCTCTTCACATCTTCGTTGTAGGGCTCCAATCGGTTGATGCGGCGGTAGGCCTCTTCCGCCTTCTCTTTGTTCCCCAGTTGGAGGTAACACTCTGCCAAGAGGTGCAGGAGTTGTGTGTCCTTCGAAAGGAAGAGTGATGCCTTCTCGAGCAGCGGCGCAGCCTCTTCGAAACGGTGTGCAGCAATGCAGGCGCGGCCCAATGCCGCGCTACGATCGGCGTTCTTCGGTTCTCGGTTCAAGGCTTCTTGATAGGCATAACACGCATCCACGTATTTCTCCTGGCGGTAGTACGCGAGCCCGAGGTTCGCGTGGAACGACACGTCGTCGCAATGGAGAAGGAGTTCTTTATACATCGCCTCCGCCTTCGATTCGCGCTGCGTGGTGAGGTAGAGCTTCGCGAGCTGCGCGCGGACATCGTGCGCGTGCGGCTGGATCGTCAGCGCTTGGATGAGAGTGCGTTCAGCTTCTTCGTTCTTCTGCTGAGCAATCGCCTTCTCCGCATTTCTCAAAAGGGAGCGTACTTGCTGCATCTCGATCGCGGAGGTGCGCGGACTCTTGCGCGGTTTCTCCACCACAGTCTCTTCGACCAACACTGCGCCGCGTTCTTCGGCCTCGTCGAACCGCTGCTGCACACTGCGGACGAATCGGCGAATTGTGCGCTGCTTCATCAGGAGACGCATGCCGAGCAGCACGCACAGCCCGATGAGGGAGCCGATGAGGACGAAAACGTGTACCATTGGGTGAAACGGGCGCGGGACTCTAAGCGAAAGACCCCGCACAGGCAAGAAATGGTACTCGTCGAGTGAGGGTGCGCAAGCGCGCTTAGGACTTTCTTCGTATATAAGAAACTATTCCTGTGCTTTCAACAAGGAGGAGGAAAACGCCGATGGTGATGCACGAATCGGGAATGTTGAAGATAGGAAAGCTCCCAACGGCAATGTAGTCGGTCACGAAGCCATCGACGATGCGGTCGGCGATATTTGCGAGTGCCCCACCGATAATGAGACCATACGCAATGCGCGAGAGGACTGTGGTACTGCGAATGGCGATACGAAACACGAGGAGAAGCGCTAGGAGGATGAGAATTTCTTGCCATGGCGACGGAATGCGCAGCCCAAACGCTATTCCGGGATTTTCAGCATGCCGGAGAACGATCTCCTGACCAAGAACGGCAATCGGTGTGAAGAGAAACAATTTCACCAGCCACGCCGCTAAAAGGCCCGCGAGGAATGCGCCAAGGGAAACAGACAGCAGTAGCATGCCCATGCAGTATACTCATGTCCCATGTTCAGACGGATGGATCTTCTGCTCCTCGGCGTCGTGGTGGTGCTCACGCTCTTCGGCCTCGCCATGATCGCAAGCGTATCGGTGTTCAAGAGCTATCAGCTCACGCAGCGATTGGTGGAAGCCGGCACGCGCGATGTATCGAGCAATGCACTCTTCCTCTGGCGCTCCGCTGCGCACGTGTTCATCGGATTCATCGCGATGTTCGTGACGGCCTCGATCCCCTACCGCGTGTGGGAACGTTTTGCACGCCCGCTCTTCCTCCTGACGATCATCCTCCTCATCGCGGTGTTCCTCCCGGGGTTCAGCAACGAGTACGGAACCGCGCAGAGCTGGCTGCTGATTGGTGGGTTCTCCGTGCAACCGTCGGAATTTCTGAAGATCACCCTCGTGTTCTATCTCGCGGTGTGGCTGCAAAAACGGGAGCAGCTGATTGCTACCTTCAAAGAGGGATTTGTCCCGTTCTGCGTCCTCCTCCTTCTCTCCACCTTCCTCGTCGCCATCCAGCCGGATCTCGGATCGTTCCTCGTTCTCTCTGCCATCGCCATCGTGATGTTCTTCATTGCCGGAGGAAACGTCTTCCACATGCTCCTTGGCGGAACGCTTGCAGGCGTCGTCGGTCTGCCGATTATCCTCAGTAAGCAGTATGTTCGTAATCGCTTCCGCGCATTCCTCTCACCGGACGACGAACGCATCTCGGAAACGATCGGCTTTCAGATCAAGCAGGCACTCATCGCCGTCGGCAGCGGCGGACCGTTCGGTGTTGGATACGGAAAATCGATCCAGAAGTTCGGCTATCTGCCGGAAGTGCAGGCCGACATGATCTTCGCCGCGATGGCAGAGGAGCTTGGGTTCTTCCGCCTTCTCATCGTTCTCACGATGTACGGCCTCCTCGTGGTACGCGGCTTCAAAGTCGCGCGCGAAGCACCTGATCGCTTCGGGTTCCTCGTCGCCACGGGCATCACGACGTGGATCGGATTTCAGAGCGCGCTGAATATCGCCATCAACCTTGCCCTCTTCCCACTCACCGGACTGACTCTGCCCTTCATTAGCTACGGAGGGTCATCGCTCATCACCCTCCTTGCGGGTGTTGGCATCCTCTTGAACATCTCCATGCACTCAACCGAAGGCGTGCTCGCCGAGAGGCGCCCGCGCCGTAAGCTCTCCGCCTTCGGCATCTCATGAGCAGGATTCTCATGGTCGGCGGAGGAAGTGCGGGGCACCTCGCCCCTCTGATTGCCGTAGCCGAAGCATTGGAACAACTCGAGCCAACGTACATATCGTTCGTTTGTTCCGATAAGCCTTCCGACGCTGTGTTCCTCACGATGGAGAAGCGACCATATGACACGCTTCCACCATCACTGTTGCGCGGATTGCCAAAGGCTCTGTGCATTCTGAAGAAGGAAAAACCTGACGTCGTTTTCAGTAAAGGGAGTGCCGTCAGCGTGCCGTTGTGTCTCGCCGCTCTCCTCAACAATATTCCCATCATCATTCATGAATCGGATGCGACAATGGGCAGAGCGAACAAAGTCGTAAGCATGTTTGCGACGAAGACGCTGCTCGGTATGGACATCGGCAACCCCATTCGTGCACGTATCACGAAAGGAAGCAAGGAAGAGGGTCTACGTATAACAGGCTTCAACGGGCACAAACCCGTCCTGATCGTGACGGGCGGCAGTCAGGGCGCGCTCTCCATCAACCAAGCGATCGGCCGTCATCTCGATGCACTTCTAAAAACGTGTGACATCATTCATCTCACGGGTGCTGGGAAAGGAATTGCAGAAAAGAGAACCGGCTACTACGCGTCGGAGTTCGGGTCGGACGTGCTGCCCCATCTCTACGCCGCAAGTGACCTCGCCGTGAGTCGCGCGGGTGCCGGCAGCATCGCAGAACTCGCAGCGTGCAATATTCCGGCCATCCTTGTTCCCATCAAAGGTCTCGCGGGTGACCACCAAGTGCGCAATGCAGAGGAAGCCGAGAGGACAGGGGCTGTCATAGTGCTTCCGCAGGAGCGTCTTGATGATCTCCCAATGCACGTCTCCTCGCTCCTTAGCGATCCGGTCAGAACTCAAACGATGCGGGAGCGTTGTCGTTACGCGGCCAAGCCAGAAGCCGCTCGACTCATCGCCCAAACGGTGTTGTCATCGGTTGCGAGAAAAAGGACCGGTGCGTAGCCTGTTGCAGCTATGTACAAATTCCTCATTCCGCTTTTCGCGCTGGCGCTTCTCATCGGTTGCACTTCTTCTCCCACCATGACCACTCCATCGACGGGCGCAGTCCCGGCCGGCTTCGACGGCGTTCTCCTCTCCGGTACACACACGGTCGTTCTCAAGACGAACTACGGCAACATGACGTTGGAGCTCGATGCTGACGCCGCCCCGAAGACAGTCACGAACTTCGTGACGCTCGCAAAATCCGGGTACTACAACGGTCTTACATTCCACCGCGTCATCCCCCGCTTCATGATCCAGGGTGGTGACCCTTCGGGTGACGGTACGGGCGGGGCGTCGGTCTTCGGCGCATCGTTCGAGGATGAGATCAACGACCACAAGCTCACGCGCGGCGCGATCGCCATGGCAAACCGCGGCCCAAATACGAACGGCAGCCAGTTCTTCATCGTCCAGGCCGACGCCACCCCATGGCTCGACGGCCGCCACACGGTGTTTGGGTACGTAACGGGAGGTGATGACGTGATCGACAAGATTGCTGCAGTGAAGCGCGATGCCAACGATAAGCCGATGAAGCCGGTGACGTACACGATCGAGGTGAAGTGATTGTAGAATAGTAGAATAATGGAATATTAGGGCCTGCGAACGCGGTCCCTATTATTCTATTACTCCAGTACTCTAGTATTCCCATATGCGAACCCGCTTCGCCCCGTCCCCCACCGGCCACCTCCATGTCGGAGGCCTGCGCACCGCGCTCTATGCGTGGGCGCTCGCCAGGCAGACGAAGGGGCAGTTCCTCGTGCGCGTGGAAGACACGGACAAAGAGCGCGAAGTCCCGGGCGCCATCGAGCAGATGCTCAAGGCACTCGCATGGGCCGGTATCGAACCGGATGAGGGGGTCATCTTCGAGAAGGGTGTTGTTTCACAGAAAGGAAGCCATGGTCCGTACATCCAGTCGGAGCGACTCCATCTCTATAAGGAAGCAGCCGACACACTCCTCGCGAAAGGTGCTGCGTACTACGCGTTCGATACGAAGGAGGAACTGGACGCGATGCGTGCTCGTGAGCAAGCAGCTGGGAACCCTTCTCCAAAGTACGACGCAACGGTACGCACGCGCATGCGCAATTCCCTGACGCTCCCGAAAGAGGAAACGGAGAAACTGCTGAAGGACGGTGCGCCCTACGTCATCCGTCTTAAAATTCCAGAAGCGGCAGTTCTTGAGTGGGACGACGCAATCCGCGGACAAGTGTCATTCCATAGCCGCGATGTCGACGACCAGGTGCTGCTCAAGAGCGACGGCTACCCCACGTACCACTTGGCACACGTTGTCGACGACCATCACATGCGCATTGACCTTGTTCTGCGTGGCGAGGAGTGGCTCAGCTCAACCCCGAAGCATCTCATCCTCTTCCGTGCGCTCGGTTGGGACATTCCGCAGTACGCCCACGTGCCTCTCATGCTCAATAGCGACCGCAGCAAGCTCAGCAAGCGCCAGGGCGACGTCTCGGTCGACGAATACAGCTCAAAAGGCTATCTCCCTGAAGCACTGAATAACTTCGTCGCCTTCCTCGGGTGGAACCCGGGCACGACGCAGGAAATTTTCTCGCTCACAGAATTCATCGACGCCTTCTCGCTCGATCGTGTGCAGAAAGCAGGGGCAGTGTTCGACCTCCAGAAGCTCGACTGGCTTCAAGGCCAATGGATGCGACTCCTCCCTGAGACCGAATTTTCGAAGCGCGCGCTCGATGCCTGTAGCGACAAGGTTCCTGCCGCCCTCAAGGACAAAGATTTTCTTAAGAAAGCCCTCCTCATCCGCGAGCGCATCACGTTCTTCACCGAAGCACCGGACATGCTCGGCTTCTTCTACGACGCCCCCAAGCAGGACCTGGAACTGCTCGCCAACCCGAAGCAAAAGGTCACTCCCCAAGACCTCCCCCGCTACCTCGGCATCCTCGAATCGATCCTCGACCTCATCCCCGAGGACCACTGGACCGACCAGCGCATCCTCGCGGATGTGAAAGCGACGGTCGAGAAGGACGGCCTCAAGCTCGGCCAACTCCTCTGGCCCCTGCGCGCGGCGCTCACGGGGCGGGCGTACTCCCCAGGAGCTGTTGAGGTTGCAGGCGTTCTTGGAAAGAAGGAAACAATGGAACGAGTGCGGGCGGCGATGAAGGCGACTTCCTAAAAAAGCTCCAACCTTGCGGCTGGAGCTCGAATTTTTTACGCTCATGCACCACGCCATTCGGCAAAGCTCGACACTGTGGCATCGCACGGTCCATCCGCATAATTCGCGATGCTCAGCATGCGACCATCACGACCTCGACGCCACATAACTGTCAAATGATGATCTGCGCGGTGCGCCTGTTCGCGACAACGGACGGCCATTCCCCTAGAAGGATCAGGCAGTTTCAATACTTCGCAACAAAACAAAACCAACTCGATGAGGACTAAAGGAGAAATGTCGTACTCATCATGTTGTTCTCTAACTAAATCCAATTGCCGACAGAACGAGCAACCTTCCGAAGACGGCACGGGAAAGCGCACTACGTATGTTCCTGGGTACACAATCGATTGGTTCGACAAGAAGTTGTCGTAGTCCCTATCCTTCACGTGAAGGAATTTCGCGGTGCAGTCATGCTCGCGAAGGTCGCGGGGGGAAATGGGAATGGTTGTTTTCAACACGTACTCGCATGGGTTGGGGGTTGGGAACACACCATTATCCGGCAAGCCGATTCCGAGAACAGTGCCAATATCAAATGCCTGCCCTTCGAAAGGCCACGCATCCACAACGTGGCGCAGTTGACCCTTATGAGCATGCAGCAACACACGCCAACGAGCTTCAAACTGATCACCGAACAATCTATCCATCCCTTCAAGAATCTCTTGCTGAGACAGTGCCATCGAAATACTCCTTCTAAAGGGAATCGAACGATGTGAAAGATCATCCAATCAACGTTGACTGGATGAACTTATTATTTCATGGATATACATTTTGTCCATGTTTACAGGTGTATTAATTACTATTACTTATAAGCCATATGTGTACTTTTAATATCAAATTGTCTATACTTATAGACAACATATGAGCACCTCAACGACAGGATTTTCAGCCGTTCGACCTCTCCTCTTCCGCCTAGGATTAGAGGAAAAAGAAATCGAGGTCTACCTCGCACTTCTACCACTCAAAGTCGGACGTGCCACGGACATCGCGAGAGCTGCGAAGCAATCACGCAGTCACACCTACCTCGTGTTGCGAAGCTTGAAGGAGAAAGGACTCGTGTCCGAAGTTGAACGCGGGAAGATCACGCACTTCATCGCCGAGCCTCCGGAGCGGCTCCTTACGATGATCGAAGAGCGCGAACGCGACCTGCGATCGCTCGTACCGCTCGTTGAGGGTGTACTTCCTCTCCTGGCAGGACTTACAAAGCCGTTGTCCGGCGCCCCTCGTGTCACCACACTCACGGGCAATGCCGGCATGCGACAGTTATACTTGGATGCGCTCAAGAGCGAGATCTGCGGACTTTTTAATCCTCAGGCGATGTTCGATGCATTCGGCGGGAACATTGTGACGATGCTCTTTGGGAAGAACGCGCAGCTGCGCGGACGCGATCTCCTGGTTCGCGGAGCGGCATCGGAAACATACGTCGCGGAGGTAGCCCAAAACGACGACTATACGATCCGTTTCCTGCCCGAGAGCACCTCGTTCCAGACCGATACGATCATCTTCGGCGACACGATCGCACTCTTCTCATACGACGACCAGAACACCATCATTCGCATTCAGAGCGGTCCCATCGCCGACGCCTTCCGGGCCTGGTTCGAAGTCCTCTGGAAGGCGTCGTCTCCAACATGCTAAACGGTCATTGACTCCGTACGCGGGAAGTGGAGAATACCGACTCGATGGAAAGCGACAAGCTCCCGTCGAAAGCAGAAGTAGCACTGCAATCCGCGGATGCCGTACTTTCGGTGAGTGTCGAAGTAGAACAAGAACTTCGGTTGCTCATCAAAAACACCGCCGCGCGGCAGGCGGCCGAGCGTAGATTCCGCATAGAAGATGCGAAGAGATTAAGCAAAAAACCGAAGCAGGAGAAACCGGGGTGGGCGGAACCGCTGCAAAGAGTCATCCGTGCGCGAATAGAAGATCTGATGAAAGCCGAGGGATTTACAGATGAAGATTGGACCTTAAAGACATCGGTCGCAGCGGGAGCGTTGCGAGACATCGTCGAACGCGGAAAGGTGGGCAACGGCGATGTTCCGGCGGACTACCGTCAGTTCGTCGCTGAGTACTGCCAGAAACGAGGGCACGACCCCGACGCCACCCTCCGGACACTCGGGCTCCTGTGGGCAGGCAGATTCGTTGGCTACTCGAAACCGCCAACCGAATCGGAATTGAAACCCGAAACGATGCAGTTCCTTGCTGGGCTGCACTACGAATTCGGCGATGTCGCGACAAGACACGGTAAGCAGGAAACTGAAGGGCGTGCGAGGCTCGGACCAAAGCAAATCGCCGCCCGAATGCAATCAAAAGTCCCAATAATTCGTGAAGCAGCACTCGACGCATTTAGTGATCAATTAACGCCATGGGTGACAAGACCTCCGTCGGGCGAAGATGCCCGCAAAGCGCATTTCGCCGACGTGCTGGATGTGATCAGTGTGGCCAATCAAATCTTGGATCGGGATACACACCTTGATGCAGATGAAAAACGCTCCCTCTGCATGCGCATGGCAGACGCTCAGGGCAAAATCGCACGGAAGAGCGGCACCATTTAAACCGTGGTACACTCCTGTCCATGAGCGACCACCAAGACGAACTGGAAGTAAGCTTTAAGCCCGAGCCGGGGAAGGCTGTTATCGAGGGCAGAACGGCAGTGCCGTTTCAGTCATTCGTCACACTCATCCTGCAGCGCAAGGTGCAGACGCTCTTCAAGGATCATGGGAAGAACTCCATCGTCGTCAGTAGCGATCTCCTGACACGTCTCGCATCCGCTCCACAGGACAGTCGCGAGAACACGAGTCACTTGGTGCTCGTGTCGCTTGGGCTTGGCGCGGTCGGCGGCGTCGCAGTCTTCAGCGCCGTACAGCTCGTGCTCCTCCTCAGCAGCTTCCCGCTCACGTGGAAGGAACACGCGATCATCGTCGGATGCATCCTCGGCGTCGCGCTCCTCGGCGCGCTCCTCATGTACATCCAGAAGATGCCGAAGAGCGATAAGTTGACCGACACGGTGGAGAACGTGGCGCGATTCCTCGGGAAGTGATGGAACTCCAAGAGTTGGCAAACGTCGGCGGTAAAACCACCATGCGCATCGGTGGACAGGCGCGCCTTTTCACCGTTATGTCGACGAAAGAGGACGTTGAAGCATCCGTGCGCATTGCAACCAAGCGTCACCTACCACTCATCCTTCTGGGCAGTGGAAGCAACACCGTATTTTGTGATGGCATTGTCGAAGCATTCATCGCGCGTATCGGTAATCAGGCGGTGAGGGTCGACGGCAACACTGTGACTGTTGGTGGTGGTGCAAACCTCGCAATGCTCGTGAATGAGCTCGCAAAACAAGGACTCGATCTCTCCCCTCTCACTGGCATCCCCGGCACGATCGGTGGCGCGGTGTTCGGCAACGCAGGACAGGGGCCAAAGGGCACGTGGATGGATTCGTACTTCGTCAACGCGATCGTCTACATGGGTGACGCGTGGAAAACATTCACCAAAGAGGAATGTGGTTTTGGCTACCGTGAAAGTGCCTTTAAACGCTGGACCAAGGACACGAACAAATGGTTCATTATGCCGATCATCTGGGAAGTTGTGTTGAACGTTCCGAGCGGCGACCCTGCAACAATCCAGGCCGAGGTGCAGCGGCTCCTCCAAGTGCGCATCGACACACAGCCGCATCTGAAGACAGCCGGCTCGTGCTTCAAGGCGGTGGGCAGCACACCCGCATGGAAGTTGATTGATGCCGCAGGACTACGCGGCACGCAGATCGGCGGCGTGCAGATCGCGGAAAAACACGCAAACTTCCTGCTCAATAAAGGCGACGCAACCTACGCCGACGCGAAGGCGATTGTGGAAAAAGTACGATCGACGATCGCGGAACCGCTCGACGTTGAGATGCGCTTCATCGAGCCAGACGGGAGCTTGGCGTTCTAAGCCGCGAGGATTACTATCGGCAACCCATGTCGATCTTCGTCCATGTCCCCGACGGCTTTTACCAAGATTCGCGCTTCACAGAGCAGATACAAGCCGTATCGCAGCCGGATCAATATTCCCTGCGAGCACTCTTCATCATCGTCGCCGCAATCGCCGTGACGCTGGGTGGCGTACGTATTCTGATGGCCGCGGCGAACAACGAGCAACCGGTGCAGGTGCAGCCCGAGAAGAAATAATTATTAGAAAGGCAAATCCTCTACACTCACCTCGCTCTTATACTCGATCGAGGGGATGCTCGGCACGGAGGCTGCAGGCTCCTGCGCAAAGTCTTCTTTCGGCGACGATTGACGGAACGATGCATCACCATCGACACGGAGCGATTCGTCGGCCACCTTATTCTTCACACCGAGCATCGAGACCATGTCGGCAACGATTTCCGTGGAAATGCGCTTCTGTCCTGTCGGCGTTTCCCAGCTGCGACTCTGCACGCGGCCGACGGCATACACGCGCGACCCTTTCTTCACGTTTCGTGCGACATCTTCAGCAAGTGAGCCCCAAATCACGACATTGTGGAACTCCGATTTTTCCTTCATTTCGCCCGTTTGGCGGTCTTTCCAGCGGTCATTCGTCGCTACGCCGATTGTGAGCACCTTCTGCCCACTCGTCGTCGTGCGCATGTCGGGATCCTTTGTCACGTTCCCGATGACCTCCGCGCGATTCACACCGCCAGCGAGCGACTCGCTCGCCGGAGCGGGCGTCTGGCCAGCTTTTGGGTCCAAAATAATCATTTCATTGCCAACAACCTTCGTCTTCGACCGCTTCTCCCCCGTCTTCTCATCCTCCCAACTGTCCGTCTGGAGTCGCCCGCCAATCATCAGGTGCGTCCCTGGGCGAATGAACTGCCCGGCGACTTCCGCCACCGGTCCCCACAGCGTCACCGTGTGAAAACTCTTGCTCTGGATCGTCTCACCGTTCTCCGTCTTGATGCGCGCCGGCACGACGAGGTTCAGATCCGTCACGCTCGTCCCCGACGGGGTTTGGCGAACCTGGACGGGTTGGGTCTGGTAGCCGATGAGTGTGACGCGATTGAGGGAGAACATAGTGGCGAAGGAAATTGGATGTTGAGAGTACTCCCGAGACCAACGAATGTCATGGTGAGGTGCGAGCGGCCGCTGCCGCGAGCCACGAACCATGACAACAGAAACATTGGACAAACGAAACGTCTGTG
Source organism: uncultured Candidatus Peribacteria bacterium (assembly GCA_964418005.1). GTDB lineage: Bacteria > Patescibacteriota > Gracilibacteria > Peribacterales > Peribacteraceae > DALYDP01. Next base: position 13,168 of record CAYQJY010000001.1, on the reverse strand, counting down.
GTGAAAACCGCAGTCTCTCGCGAAGAAATGGCATCCTGCTGCGCTACAATCGACTCCATGCGTGCAATCGCAAGCATGGGGCTTCTGGTGGCACTGTTAACGGTCGGCGCTTCGACCTCCGCGCGACCAGTGCTCAGCATTCCCAGTGGCGTCCCGAGCTCTGCGGAGCAGATGAAAGAATTGCTTCGCGGAAACGATCCAAAGAATTCCATTCCCCCGTACCTCGAAGAAGCACAGTGCGGCGGATGGGATAAAGATCTCAGTGTTGCTCCATACATCGCTGTCGTTGAGGGATTGCCTGGCCGCGTGCACAACTGGTGGGAAGACATTCCCTCTGGCATGGGTGTGCGCACGGACGTCGATGGTGATGACAACAAGGACAACGATTTTTTCTTTCCGAACGAAACCCAAGGGTATTCGACAGCGTGCGAGGAGGGTATCGATCAAACGCAGCGCATGATCTGGTCTCCTGTTTTCCCACCACGGGTAGATATCAACGGCACAGAATTCATCGAATATCAGGCGAACTGGCACACATTCGCGTACCCCTACGTCGGAGATCCGACGTGCCGCTGGCGTATGGAGGGCGGAGCATGGCCCCCAACACCGCTCGTGCCCGACGCCGCACTCCTTCCGTGGGACAAAGACTCCGTGGAAACCGAGAACGCCGACTCGTGTTTTGAGTTCTGCCAATATGCCAACGCCTTCCTCTACCAGAACTGTGCAGATCTACAGCCGCGCAGAATCACGGTGTTTGATCACTGGGAACAGGATGCAGACGGCAACTGGTTCGAAGCAACGCGGGACGAAGATATCTTCGTCTGCAATCGCGAGGCGCTGTTCTACATATGCACGGACGAAGAAATAAATGAGGAGAATTTTCACGCAGCATGCCAGGTCGCCGACCCCCCACTCGAGGAATGGGCGAACGCACGCAAGTGTGAAGGACAACGGTGTCGCTGCCCAAACAACCCGGAGAATGGCGACCCGGATGCGTGCCTCCATCCACCGGGAGGCGGACAATATCGCTCGTATTACAGGCTCTATACGGATGCGTCGTTCACGCGCGCAGCAATGCCGGGGGACAAGGTCCCGAATGGCGATCGTGCCGCGGAGAATTTTCAAACGACCTGCTTCGGACTGTACGACGAGTTCGATCCGAAGAAGCGTCAGACCGGAGTGAACGACCGACGCTGTGTCATAAACATCGACGTTGAGAACATGCGAGAAACGCAGCAAGGCAAAGGCGAGTACAAAGAGACGGACGTCGACGACAAGGATCCGACGAATACGGGGAATCAACGGCCTGGGGGCCTCAACGACGAGAACGGAGCATTCGACGTCGAAGAAGATACTTGGTACAAAAAACTCGGGGGAGCGTTCTCATTCATCAACGAAAAACTCTTCAAGGGGCAGTACGACAGCGACCTTGGGAATGTGTTCCTCGCCTTCGACGAACTGGACGATGGAACGCTCACTGCAACACCACAGATCAACGAACAGCATTTGTTCGCCGAAAGTAACCTCATGCGCGCATTCGACGACACGGGCCATCCGCGTGCGTACACCCGGTGGTGGCAGGAACAACAGACGCGTATGGCCGCTCTCATGCGTGCACCAGTCCTGCGCATCGTGCTCCCCAGTGCGTGGTTCATGGGTCTCGATCCGAACGATCCGTTCCTCACGTCCGTCAGCGGTACGGAAGATCCAACAGAACGCCCTGACCGCAGCGATAGGATCGAACTACAGGTGGAAGCGGACGAAGATGTGCTCGGAACGGCATTGGCGTACATCGAACGATCGATCCTTCTGCACGTGGAAGAAGAGCCGATTCCTGTCATCGTCCCCATGGGCTCGCCCGCCGAATTCCGCGCCCGCGCAGCAGACTGGTGCACCTGGTACAAGAACAAAAATATCGTCAAAACCTGCGACGACGTCCCGGAAGACATTAAAAAAATTATGGAGCGCCTCGAGGAGTATGCCGAGCGCATCGACGACTACAGAGAACTGCGTGCCGAGACCTCGGAAACTGCGGGAGCCATCCTCGACCTACAACATCGACTGCTTGAACCGATTGCACAGTGGTTCAAAGATCACGAAGAACAGCTCCGCCAAATCGTCCAAGGCCGGCAACGCGTGGAGCAGGAATTGGTGCCACTCTGGCGCGAGATCCAGGGCGAGATCGCAACAATGACCGACCGCTCCAACCTGCCCTGGTGCATGAACCAGCGCTTCACGTCACCGATCTATTCGCTGCTCGATCCGTGGTTGCAATCACGATATAGACAAGCCAAACCAAATGAGGTTGAAACGAGCGAGCTGAATCTTCCACGGCTCCCTCTCGTACAACGCCCAGAGGACGTGATCATTGATTTTTCCGCGATAGCAGCGATGTCGGGCACGTTAAAAATGCCGGTACTCAAACCCATCCAGATCCGCATCGACATTCCAGTGCCGCCGAAGACGGAGAAACTGGCAGAGCTTCCTCCTGTCGGAGATATCCGCGCCGCGATGGAAGATGTCCTCGGACAATTACCGGAAGTTCGCAATGAACTTCAAGAGCCGCCGAGCATGGAACCACCGGAGCCTTTGAGTAACGAAACGCTGAATAGTGCTCGAGACTCTCTCTTCTTTGCTGGAAGAATCGTCTCCGAAATGAATGAGCAATATGCAGATTTTTGGAAGAGCATCGGGCCGCTCAAGCCTGGAGAAGAACAATTCGAACGCCAGTATGAATTCAAAGAAGGGATGAAATGCTACGACTTCAATAGATTGCCATGCAAACAGGTAGAGATGGACCTTCTCGAGCGCGCACAACGCATCGGCTCTCGCCCGCTCATTCAGTTGGCGGAAGATTTCGAGTCGGTCGGAACACGTCGTGGCGAGCCCACTGTCTGCCTCCCGGAAGACGAAGCGTGCCACATCCTCAATGCCGAACGCACGGATCCCGGATTCCGATGGGAGGTTGTTGGCTCACGATCGAACGATGCACCGATCGACGATTTGAAAGTACGCATCCTCCGCGTCACACAACCACCGCCGCTCGGCAGCGTCGATCCGCTGATTCTCAAGCCGCACGACGATGACCCTTCACCTCTCCAGTCATTCCCAACCATTCGCCTTCTCCCGTGATCGCCCGCCGTCTCATCGCAGGCCCACTTCTCTGCTCACTCCTCCTGCCGATCTGCGCATGGGCGCAGAATGCTGTGGATGCACCGACGAATGCCGAATGCCTCAGCGATCTTTATGATGCATTCGGCCGGGAACAACGCCTGGAACGTGCGGTTCTCTTCGGTCGCCCCCGCGCCGAGGACGCACCCGTTACGAGCGTGTTCTATGACGATAACAGCGACCCGTGGGTCAAAACCGGTGACGATGAATGGACATCACCATCGGATGAATTCGACGGTGAGACGTGGACGAATGACGATATGGATTCACAGAGCGAAAGCGATCTCCTCTGCCAAAACAACACGCCGGAGATCCAGGAGTCGTGTGTGAAACTCCCCCGCAGCGGCATCTTCGAAGTGCGGAAAACGCCGACGAGCGATCTCATCCAACCCACGGTGCAAACGCTTCGAGCATTGCAGTGCAGGCTTCGTGCGGTGTGCGAGCTTGCAGCGAGATCGCCGAAGAAGGCATCCGGTGAAACAATTACCATCGAAATCGACGGATGCCTGCCGATGACCTTCCCTGTCATGGACGGCTGCCGGAACGTGACCCCAGACATCACGAACACGCTCCCCGGCAACTGCCAAGCAGCCAGACGAGCCCTCGTCCAACGCGAGATGCAACTCCTGACACTGACAATCTCGTACGACGCGTCGTACCGCTCGCTCGCGCAGTTCGCGGGCATGTTCCAAGAATTCCTCGTTCAGTTCCGTTTCCCGCTCATCGAGCCGATCTGGCAGGCGGTGCGCATGCTCGGCGGACTGAAGAACATCCCCTGCTTCCAAGCCGAATGCAATGAATAGGAAAACCGTCGCCATGGGCGCTGCATACGCGATGCTCCTCACAGGATGCGGACTCGCTGAACCAGACCCGAGCAACAGCATCCTCAAACTTCCTCCCTGCACCGGAGAGGACACCGTCTTCGCGTCGCTCGCCATTGAATCCGCGTCGAACGTCTACCATTCAACGATCGCACGCGTCGTCGATGCACACTTCGAACAAATTTCCTCGATCCACACTCGTCCGCTGCAGTGCACAGCAAACGACTACCGCGGTCTGCTGCAACCAAGTAGCGAGCTGCAACAACTTGCGGATCAACTGCCGGAGTGGGGCCCATCGCGTGGAGCCGAGCTTTCGGAAGCCGACCTTTCATCGGTCCTGCTTGAATACCTCCGCGTCTACGAATGCTCCCTGTTCCAGCGCCGTAAGTTTCTCGAGCCGACGATCGTCAAAGAAATGGGCACCCCATGGGAAACACCGACGGGAACCAAAATGGTGAGTATGAATGCGGGAGCTCAGACGCAAGAGGCTTCGCGCCAGCGCGGAATCATCCAGTCGGAACTTGCGACCGCACGGCCCACCCTCGAGCGCACCCTCGCATTCATCGGTGGTATCGATCGCCTCCGGCCCCTCGCCGCTGAACTTGAGTGCCTGAAGCGTGCCTCACTCGATCTGCGAAATGCCACCGGCCTCATCTCCGAAGCCGCTTCCTGCATGCCGAAAATTTGGGACTCCCGTGGATCGCTTCGTGACCTCTCTGACTGATGAAACGCGTGCTCACGATCGCAGGCCTTCTCCTTCTCTTCCCGCTCTCGACCCTCGCAGCGGAGAAAAACTTGTACAACCTCTTTCGCACACAAGTGCAGGAAGAATTCAGTACACCCAACATGGATAAAACGGTTCTAAAGTACTTGCAGGGCGTGTACAGGGAGCGCTGGGATCTCAATGACGAACAAATGAAAGCCGCCGTCCTCAACGATGCATCAGGTGCGTGTGGCACGGGTGAGAGTGACTCGCAAGAACGAACGCTCGGCGGTTGTTCGGAAGCACTGGAAAACATCGGAGCACTGGCGAAGGAAGAACAAGCACTGAGAACCTTCGGCCGAAACCTCCAGCGTATTGCAACAGCCCAAGAGCTGCCTATTTCGGAAATACCAGGACGCCCATTTCACTTGGCCACAGACCTCTCGGGCATCATTAATATTTGGCGTGCCGGAACGGGAAGCATCCAACAGGCCGCCACGGGCGCCATCCTCATTCGAACGAAGGCACTCTCGGACGACGAAGCAGATTCGCTCCGTCCGAAGTTCGAAGAACTCGCCATAGCCCTTGAGGATGGGAACGAAGAATGGCGTACGGGATTCGTCTGGTACTTCCAGTACGGCGCACGCTTACGTGCTGGCGATAGAAACCCTACGTATCCCCCACCGTTCGAAGATGGTCACAGCGAACCAGGGACGGAGCGGCAGTACCTCTTCTATGAGCAGTACACATTCCCGCACGGCGGAGCACTAAAGGACATCTGGAATGTACTCCCGAAGGACCGCAACGACTTCGATCCCCCCTTGAGCAACAACGAGGTAGCGTACGTTCTTTTCCCAGACGAACTACAAGACATTCTTCCGGAAAACGTCCTCCTCTGGGCGCGCATCGATAAAGCGCCCGACAGTGGAAGCAGCCCCGACCAGCATCCTCTCGGAGATGTTGGTTTGGCGTGGCGCTACCCAATGGAACCGCTCCTTCCAGCCCTCCTCAGCGTGAAAACGGATGAAACCGACAAGCCGATTCTCGGTGGACGCTATCCGCCGGAACCGGCGACGGACGATTCCTCCGACGAGGAGGGGAATCCCCTGCCTTCCGGTACCAAGCGATTGATTGATGGACGCGGCCTCTGCTCTATGGCACTCGCGCAGCGCGGGTACCTCTGCCGTGCGTTCCACGCGACGAGCGAAGAGCAGTGCCCCGAGCCGGCATCCGCGAATAACGGGGAGAATGTGATCACGCTGGTTTCGTGCACACTCGACGATGCCCCGACATTCACCATCGCGGGGGCGGACGTCTGTCGTGAGATCGACTGGAAGAACGAAAACCCGAACGCTCCTATCACTCGGTGTGATGTGAATATCCGTTGTGCCGATGACTGTGGCCTCGGCGGCGGGGAAATAGCCAATACAAGCCCCAAACGACCGAATGGTTCGATCGATATCTGTATCAGTAACGGTGCCGGTATCGGTATCACGAACTACCTGGTGCTCCACGAACTGGTGCACGCCTATCAAAACTGCGGATTACCCGCAAAAGATTCTGTCTATGCCGGACTTACGTTCGACCAAGCCGCTGCTCAATGTTGTCGGTTTGAAGGCGAAGCCTACCGTGCGGCATGCAAGGCAATGGAAGATGACGGCGTCTTTCAGCGCGACACAGACGGCGATGGAGTGAAGGAACCTGTTGTGATCGACGGTATCACGATCGATTCGCAGGTTTGCGGCGAATTCGGCGCCGATTTCGGCTGCAGGGCGGTACAATTCGACGGCAAGAACTTCCCCGGATGCCCCGTTTCGCGTTCGTATCCGGCAGGCTTCTTCGCAAAACTCGTCTCTGTCACCGATGTGAATCCTGCGGGCGTGCCCGCCTCCTGCGCAGAGGCTACAGACGAAAAGAAAATGGACCCGCGCCTCGCCGCACGATTACGGACGATCGAGCGTCACACTCCGCTCTGCATGCCCGGCACACTGACCGAATACAAGAACACGATCGGGAATAACGCGTGCTACATCGGCCAGTGCGTCGAGGACTCCCTTGAGCTCCACAGGCTCACGGGCGGACGGTCACCAGCGACGGTTGGCGACAGTGCATTCCCCTATGACAATCCTGCCACAGGCGAAGCACTTGCGAAGATCGTGCGCTCGGTGCCCGCAACGCATCCTCCTCTGCCGTCATATCGACCGCTCATGGTCCTCCGCACATTGGAGGATGCACTCTGCCAACTCCAAGGATTGCCTGCGGCGACCCCGCCTCATCTGTGTGCTTTCGCTCCAACGCGCCGTCTTGCTACTCCCTTGGAAGACGCGGCAACGACAGGTCTGAGTCTCATCGACAGCGCTCAGGAGCAGCGCGACGCGACGCTTCTCACGGAAGAGCTCGCAGCGGGGCTCGGCTCACGCATCGGCACGGACATGCAGGGGCAATACCTGCGCATCGGTACTAGAACGCTCTCGGAGGTCGTTGGACTCGCAAACATGCTCCTCCATGAAGCGATCACCGTGAAGTTTCCGACGAATATGTGCCCGCTCAACCTCGTGAACTAATGCGAAAACTTCTTCTTCTCACAGGCCTCCTTCTTCTGCCGCTTGGCGCACATGCGGCAGTCGATTGCGAGCAGCTGAAACATGTCGAGCCAATCTCCCAGCACTACGTGAAGAACGTGCTTGAACGCGCGGATGCTGGCATTCGCTACGCAGCGGAAGCGAAAACAAATACCGACTTCTTCCCGCTCTACTTCGGCGATTGGACAAGACAAGTAGCGGCAACGTTTGCACGCCTCATCGACTCGAAGCAGCGCCTCACGCTTCGCTCCGCCGATCTACCAAGCACGACGGCCTGCCTCCGCTTCGATCAAATCCTCATCGAATGCAAAATGGACGCCGTGCGCCGTGCGTTGGATCAAGAACTCGAGCGCGGTTCGTTTATCGCCATCATGCGACTGCAATCGACGATGAATTTCTTGCAGGCCCGCCTGTATCACCTTTCGCAAGGAAGCCTCGACGGCAGCTACGCAGACGAGACGTGGGACGATTTCTACCTCTTCGACGAAGAGCCAGTCGAAGAACTCACTGAACCCCTCTGCCCGTTCCACTCAAACTACACTCCACCACGCATGACAGGATACGGGTGTGACATCTCGATTCTCGATACCATCAACGGCAACGGCCTGGATTTTGCACAGGCAGAACGTGACGGATTGGCGAAAATAGAAAAGGAGATCGACGCGTTCCGCGAGATCATTCCACTCCTCGGCGAGGCCACCGTAGGTCAATTCCCGGAACACACGGGCTTCGACGGCTCACAGGAGTTTGATAACGACTCAGTCTCCGATCGGGAACACCACACAATCATCGGCTGCCAAGAAGAGGAAGGCCTTTGCAGCGAGGATGACGGCTTGAAGTGCGGTTCGAACGAATTCTGTGCATCAAAGGGAAAGGGACAGTGCATCCGTAATACCACAACTCCCACGATCCCGAAGCGTTCCATCCGCGGAACATTCTCCTACACCACCGATCATCTTCGCCTCCTTTCGGACTTCCTCGAGAAGCGCATCGAAGACGGCTTTTCCCGCACCTTCCCTGCCGAGTGGGCACGCTACGAAGATCTTCCACCCGACAGCGACGAGCTGAAGCAGCGCGAGCACGACGAAATACTCCTCGGAACAACACGCTCATCATTCCGTCTCACGTTCCGCTCCATCAGCGGTATCCAAGGACGCAAAGAGGGGGCCATCTTCCCCGAAGCGGCGGACAGCCAACTCGAAATCGCGGATGCTCTCAGCGACATGCGCGCCTCGATCGGGGAACTCTCGCGCCTCGCAAGCTTGAAGCAGGGAGTGCGAACATTCGTCCTCGAACTCGCGTATTTCCTGCGTCGTACTTGCGCATTCCGTGCGTGCGGAAAGATCCTTGAGCAAGTCGTGCGCATTGGACTGCAGGACGAATGCTTCCCCTACACCAACGGCTCCTTCCTCAGCGACACTGAGGATAGCCCCCGTTGGAAGAAGTGCGCCGAGGCGGCGTGCATTCAGGTGGATGGCGCCAGTCTCAACGGAAGTTGCTTCGAAATCCTACCCTAGCTAGGCGATGCAGGACCTGCCCGACGAAGTCCCCGCAGGGGCGAAGTCGGGTATACTGCAGGAGTGAAACCTGAGGACTTCGTCCACCTGCACTCCCACAGCACGTATTCGCTGTTAGAAGCCCTCCCTAGCCCGGAGGAGATCGTCCTGCGCGCGAAGGAATTAGGCCAGACGGCAGTCGGTTTGGCGGACAAGGGCTACACGTACGGCCTCGTCGAATTTTTTCAGTATGCGAGCAAGCACGGGCTCAAGCCGATCCTCGGACTTGAAGCGTACGTCGCCGCGCGCACGCGCCACGATCGCGAGAGCGGCACGGATACGAAGAGTTTCCCGCTCACGCTGCTCGCCCTGTCGAACGAGGGATACCAAAACCTCCTCCAGCTCGCGACGATCAGTGCGATGGACGGCATGTACTACAAGCCGCGTGTGGATGATGAGCTTCTCACAAAGTATGGAGCAGGCCTTCTCTGTCTCACTGGCCCCATTACCAGTGCCATCGGGCAAGCAGCGCTCCAAGAAGACGCGGAGCGGATCACGGCGCTCACGAAGCACTACTGGAAATGGTTCGGGAAAGAGAATGTCTACTACGAGCTGATGGATCTCCCTGGCGTGAACGGCCAAGCGGAAGCGAACCAACAGCTCATTCGGCATGGGAAAGAGCTCGGCGTCCCTGTCGTAGCCACATGCAACAGTCACTACTGCCGCGCAGACGACGCCGAAGCACACGATATTCTTCTCTGCATCCAAAAGGGCGCGAATATCGCCGACCCGGGACGCTTCTCGATGCAGGGTAGCGACTTCTCGATGCGACCATTCGAGGAAGTAGAGAAGGCATTCTCACACGTTCCTGAAGCGCTTGAAAATACGCGTGTCATCGCCGACCGGTGCAATGTCACGTTCGAGTTCGGCAAGAACCGCATCCCCGTGTTCCCCATCCCCAAGGGGAAGACAGAAGAATCGTACCTGCGCGAGTTGGCAGATGAGGGCTTCAAACGTGTGTATCCGAATGGATCGCAGGAATACCGCGAGAGGTTGGAGTACGAGCTCTCCGTCATCATCCAAGTCGGCTTCTCGGGGTACTTCCTCATCGTCCAAGACTTCATGGCCGAAGCGCGCAAACGCGGTATTACCGTGGGCCCCGGACGCGGGTCGGCCGCAGGGTCGATGGTCTCGTATGCACTCGGCATTACGGGCATCGATCCGATGGAACACGGGCTCCTCTTCGAGCGCTTCCTCAATCCGGAGCGCGTGCAGATGCCTGATATCGATTTAGACTTTGCGGATAATCGCCGTGACGAAGTACTCGACTACGTCCGTCAGAAATACGGCGAGGATCGCGTGGCACAAATCTGTACATTCGGAACGTTGGCCGCCCGGGCCGCGGTGAAGGACGTCGGCCGTGCGTACGGCATCCCCTTCCTCGAGATGAACAGTCTCGCGAAACTCATCCCTGAGAAGCCGGGCACGAAGCTGAAGGACGCGCTCGAGACAGCTGAGCTGAAGTCCGCGTACGAGAGTAACGAACTCTATCGAAAAGTCATCGATGCGGCGCTGAAGCTCGAAGGTAAGGCGCGCCACGTCTCTGTCCACGCTTGCGGCGTCATCATCGCTCCGGAGCCGACGACGAAGTACACAGCTCTCCAAAAGGCTCCGAAGGACGAGCATACGATCATCACCCAATACTCGGCGAAACCGCTGGAGTCGCTCGGACTCCTGAAAATGGACTTCCTCGGTCTCATGAACCTCACCGTCATCCAGACGGCGCTCGAGGTCATCGAGCACACGCGTGGCGAGACGATCGAGATCGCGAAGATCCCTATGAACGACAAAGCGACCTTCGCGCTCCTGCAACGCGGCGACACGACGGGGGTGTTCCAATTGGAATCCGCGGGTATGCGCCGCTACTTGAAGCAACTCAAGCCGACGCAATTCGAGGACATCACGGCCATGGTCTCGCTCTATCGCCCGGGACCGATGGAATGGATCGACAGCTTCATCAAGCGTAAGCACGGCAAAGAGGAAGTGAAATACCTTCATGAGGACCTCCGCCCGGTCTTAGAACCCACCTTTGGCATCGGCATTTACCAAGAGCAGATCCTCCAAATGGCACGTGTGTTCGCCGGGTTCTCGCTCGGTGAGGCTGACTTACTGCGCCGCGCTATCGGCAAGAAAATCAAGAAGGAGCTCGACGCCCAACGCGAGAAATTCATTACCGGCGCGGTGGAAAAGGGGTATGAAGAGAAACTTGCGATCCAGATCTTCGACGATGTCATCACGCCGTTCGCCGGGTACGGCTTCAATAAGAGCCACGGCGCAGCGTACGCGCGTATTGCGTACGAAACCGCCTACCTCAAGGCGAACTACACGGCGGAATTCATGGCCGCTCTCCTCTCGTCCGATGCCGACGATACGGAACGCGTGATGATTGAGATCGAGGAAGCGCGTTCGATGGGCCTCCAGGTGTTACCGCCGGATGTGAATGAGTCGTTCAGTGCGTTCACCGTCATACCGCCGAAAGAAAAGTCTGACTCTTGGGCCATCCGATTCGGATTAGCGGCCGTGAAGGGCGTCGGCGAAGGCTCAGTCAACGAGCTCATTGCCGAGCGGAAGCGCGGCGGTCGGTTTGCGAGCATCGAGGATTTCGCGAGCCGCCTCCCAATGAAGATTTTGAATAAGAAGCTCCTTGAATCGCTCGGGAAGTCGGGCGCACTCGATTCGTTCGCCGAGCGTCGCACGATCGTGGAGCACTACAGCGCCATCGTAGACTATGGCAAGGGAGCGGAGGGCGCTGGCACGGGGCAGGGTTCACTGCTCGACGCGCTCGAGACGGCTGTCGAACGCTCGGTGATCGAATTCCCATCGACACCACCCGCCACTGCGCAGCAAAAGTTGGAATGGGAGAAAGAAACACTCGGACTGTATGTCTCCAGCCACCCGCTCGCGGGCCTGAAGAAGTACATTGCCCGTAAAGCGCAGCTCATCGAGGAGCTCACGACAAAGAATATCGGGAAAAAGGCAACGCTCGCCGGCATCGTCGAGAGCGTGAAAAAGCTGCGTACAAAGAAGGGCGACACAATGGCCATTGTCATGCTCGAAGACCCGACCGGAAAGATGGAAATTACGCTCTTTCCAAAGACCTATGCTGAATCGGCAGCAGTGCTCGAACAGCCCGACACCGTCTTGGTCGTCGGCGGCATCATCGACCAGCGAGGAGGTGCACTGCAAATGAAGGTCGATGCGGTAAAGCGCGCGTCCCTCTCGACAATGATTCAACGAGCGAAAGACGATGGGCTCTTCGACGAGGAAGAGGCAAAACGCGGCATCGTCCGTGTCCGCAAGGAAGAAGAAGGCGACATCGACCACGTGGATGAGGAAGGGGACGTCGTCGCCGGAGCAAAGGCAGTAATAAAAGCTGTGGACGTCTCGAATGAATTCCATGGCCCCGTGAGCGCGTGGATTCTGCGCGGCATGCCACTCGACGAACCGATGAAAACACTTGGCCTCGAGAGCGGGGGCGATGACGTGTCGGCCGTCTCGAAGGAGACGTCTGCTGAAGCTGCATCAATTTCCATTCACACGGTCACCCTCCCCCCTCGCGCCCCGAAGCAACTCCTCCTCGACCTCAAAGGCGTGTTCCAGCTCTACCCCGGACGCGAGAAAGTGCAGCTGAAAATCGGCGATCAGCTCGTCGCATTACCCATTACCGTAACCATGTCTCCGCTGCTCCAGCAGCGGGTCGACGAGATATTGGAGCGCTACGCCGCCGTCTCATAAGTTGACGCGGGCCAGGAAATCGGGAGAATGTTCAGTTACCATGACGGCCTTCCTAACCGCCATCGTCTCTCTCATCGTCATCATTGTGGTGGGAGAGACAATCTTATGGCGGCTCTTCCGTCGGCGCATTGACCCTGTCACGTTCCCCCACGAACGCGATCGGTCGCAGGTGGGCTTCTTTCGCATAGGCCGCATGCGCATCGTCGCCGCACTACACGCGATTATTCTCTCCGCCTGGATCGCATTCTCCCTCACCTGGCTATGGTGAAAAATTCGAAGCAATCGCCGGCCATCACCTTCCCGGGGCAGGGCGCTGGCGAATCGTTCGAGTTCTACTTCCGACAACATTGGATGCGCCTCGTTCGTCCAATGCGACTTCTCATCGTTGGCAGCTTGGTCTACGCGGGTCTCCTCTGGCTTCTTGCTGGGATGCCAGACGACGGAACACGCCAAACACTCCTCGTCGGCGTTTCATCCGGATTTATTCTTCTCAACCTCGTCTTGCTCGCTCGGTTCTACACCTACTTCCTCTATGTGGTCGTTGTGACCGACCAGAAGGTCCACCGTATCAAAAAGACGCTCGTCGCCGTCGATGACCGC